>CAYJFN010000007.1:0-20763 GCA_964369325.1 uncultured Arcobacteraceae bacterium | reverse complement strand
TACCATAAGCAATAGATTTATTGTTTGCAACGCCTAAAATTACCCCTTTTTTTCCCTTCATTATCATCTTACAACTCCTTTGTCTTTTCTATTATTTCTATAAAGTCTTCTTCATTCCAGCTTGCAGTTCCTATTAATGCACCATCAACACCATTTATAGCACAAATTGTTTCTACATTTCCTAGATTTACACTTCCACCATAAAGTAGTGGTTTGTTAACCTCTTGTTTTATAGCATTGTGAATTGTTTGTATATCTTCAGTTGTGGCTGTTTTCCCAGTTCCAATTGCCCAAACAGGTTCATATGCTAAAACTAGATTTTCATAATTTGTATCAATTCCTTCAAATTGTGACCAAATATACTCTAAAGTAGTTTCCAAACCTTGCTCTTTTGTTTCTAGTGGCTCACCTATACAATAGATAATTTTGTAACCTAATTCTTTAAAGTATTGATACTTTTTAGCAATACTATCTTGAGATTCATTTAAAATATGTCTTCTTTCACTATGTCCTATTAAAATAGTTTTAATATTAAATTCATCTAACTGTTCAGTTCCTATTTCACCTGTAAAAGAGCCATTTTTAGCAGGATAAGCGTTTTGAACACCTATAGATAGATTTGATACTATTTCATAATCATCTAATGCAGTTGCAGTTGGGAAAATAAACACTTCACTAGCACTATTAGTCTTTAAATATTTTCTAACTAGTGCAATATATTTTGCTGTACTAGCTCTTGTATGGTTTGTTTTGAAATTAGCTGCTATTATTGGCATGTGTCTTCCAATACTAAAGCTTTTACACCTGGTAAAATTTTTCCTTCTATTAACTCTAAAGATGCTCCACCACCAGTACTTATGAAAGTCATATCATCTTCATCGCCTGTAACTCTAACTAAATCCGCAGTATCTCCTCCGCCAATTACAGTAGTTGCATAAGAAGCAGCAACAGCATGAGATAATTTTGTACTTCCTTTTGAGAATTTTTCCATTTCATAAACACCCATTGGTCCGTTCCACAAAATAGTATGAGCATCTTCAATTGCTTGAGCAAAAAGTAAAGCACTAGCTGGTCCTATATCTAATCCCATCCAACCTTTAGGTATTTCTTGAATAGTTGTTGGTTTTGCAAATGCTTCTTTATCAAATGCTTCAGCTGCAATAACATCAACAGGTAAATAAAATTTCACTCCTAATGTTTTTGCTTTATCCATAATTTTAAGAGCTTCTGGAATTAAATCATCTTCCACTAGTGAGCTTCCTACATCATGCCCTAAAGCTTTTAGAAAAGTAAAAGCCATACCTCCGCCAATGATGATTTTATCTACTTTTGGAATTAAATTTTCAAGTGCTTCTAATTTTCCAGAAACTTTACTTCCTCCAACAATTGAAACAAATGGTCTTTTTGGGTTTTCAACTATGTGGTGGAAAAATTCAATCTCTTTTGCTAATAAAAATCCAGCTGCTTTTGATTTTTCATCAAAATATTTTGTAATACCTTCTACTGAAGCGTGAGCTCTATGTGAAACACCAAAGGCATCATTAATATAAATATCAGCCATTGAAGCTAATTTTGAAGCAAAATCTTCATCGTTTTTTGTTTCACCTTTATGAAATCTAACATTTTCTAAAAGTAAAATTTCTCCACTTTTTAAATTTTTTGCTTGTTCTAAAGTCTCTTCACCTACTACATCTTTAGCCATAATTATCTCTTGTTTTAAAAGAGTATGAAGTCTTTTTGCAACTGGTTGAAGAGAATATTTTTCTTCAAATTCATCTTTTGGTCTTCCAAAGTGAGATGCTAAAATAATTGGACAGTCTCTATCTATGCAATATCTAATAGTATTTAAAGCACTTCTTATTCTTCTATCATCTGAAATATTACTAAACTCATCGATTGGAACGTTAAAATCACATCTAATAAATACTTTTTTGCCAGAAATATCTATGTTTTTGATCTCTTGTAATTTCATTGCTTTTCCTACTTGTTTGATACAAATACAGCCATGTCAATCAATCTTGAAGAGTATCCCCATTCATTGTCATACCATGTCATAACTTTTACCATATTTCCATCAATTACTTGTGTTAAATCACTTGCAATAATTGTAGAATTTGTGTCACCTATAATATCTGAAGATACTTTCATATCATTATCAACTGCAACTACTCCGCTTAACTCTTTTGCTTTTGCTTCAAAAAGCTCATTTAACTCCTCTTTAGAAGTTTGTTTTTTTATAATTACATTTAAGTCAACCATAGAAACGTTTGCAGTTGGAACTCTTACACTTTGTCCATGAAGTTTTCCATCAAGTTGAGGCATAACTAGCTTCATAGCTTTTGCTGCACCTGTTGTTGTAGGAATCATATTTAATGCTCCCGCTCTTGCTCTTCTTTTATCTGATTTATGTTTTACATCTAATATATTTTGATCATTTGTGTATGAATGTATTGTAGTCATTAACCCTTTTTCAATTCCAAATGCATCATCTAAAATCTTTGCAACAGGTCCTAAGCAGTTTGTTGTACAAGAAGCATTTGAAATAATAGCTTCACCTTTATAATCTTGTGCATTAACCCCAATTACATATGTTGGTGTATCATCTTTTGCAGGAGCAGACATAATTACTTTTTTTGCTCCATTATCCAAATATACTTGAGCTTTCTCTTGTGTTAAATATGCACCTGTGCACTCCAAAATAATCTCAGCCCCACAATCTTTTGTAAAAGTTAACTCTTTTGCATCTCTTGTGTTATATAGTTTTGCATTTATTTTTCCAATTTTAACAAATCCATTTTCAACTTTTACTTCTTCGTCAAAAGTACCATGAACAGTATCATATTTTGTTAGGTATTCAAGCATATCTATACTTGAAGTATCATTGATTGCAACTAGTTCTACATCATCTCTTTTTGCGATAATTCTAGCAACACATCTACCAATTCTTCCAAAACCATTAATTGCAACTTTTACAGCCATTATTTCCCTTTAATTAGATTATTAAATTTTCGATATTTTATCTAAAAATTGCTATAATATAATTTAAGTAAATATCAAGAGGTTGTCATAGTTGAAGATAGCTATTTTTGGTGGAAGTTTTGATCCACCACATGTCGGTCACGAGGCTATTGTATATAAAGCTTTAGACTCTTTGGATATAGATATATTGTATATTGTTCCTACTTATCTAAATCCATTTAAAAAAAGCTTTTTCTTTGATGAAAAACTAAGACTACAACTTATTAAAAAACTTTTTTGTAGTGTTCCAAAAGTAACAGTTTGCGAGTATGAAGTTACTCAAAAAAGAGCAGTAAGCACTATAGAAACAGTTAAATTTTTACAAAAAAATAATTTATGTTCAGAAACTTATCTTATACTTGGAGAGGACAATCTTCAAAAACTTCATTTATGGGATAGTTTTGAAGAGTTAAACTCATTGGTAACCTTTGTTGTTGCCACTAGAGATGGAAATAGCAATTTAAAGCATAACTTTAATTATAAAAAGCTAGAAATTAATATTCCTATTAGCTCTACACAAATTAGAGAAAATGGTTCCTTATCACATATTCCAGAAAAAATAAAATGTGATTTAAAACAAATTTTAAAAAAAGGCAAAATTACTTTGGAAAAAAGAGTAGAAAATATTATTAAAATATTAGATGAAAAAAAAGCAGAAAATATAGAAGTTTTTGATTTAAAGAAAAATGATTATATGGTTGATTATGTTGTTGTTGCAACTACGTTAAATGCAAAGCATGCACTTTCATTATTAAACTTCTTAAAAGAAGGGCTAAAGCCATTAAAAGAAGAGTTTATAAGAGTTGATGAAGATGATAACTGGACAGTTGTTGACCTAGGAGATATTTTTATCCATCTTATGAGCGAAACTTATAGAGAAAAATATAGTCTTGAAGAGTTTTTAAAAGAGCTTCCAAAAAAAGAAGAAAAATAGTTATATTGACGAGTAATAAACTCGTCAATAATTTTATTTTAATACTTATTGCGTTTGTCTTAAAAGCTTGTTATAGTTGCTAGCTGCATCTCTTGCGCCACCCATATATCCTGTGGCAATTGCAATAAGAACAACTGTTGATAGTATTATCAAAAACCACTTCATCACATAATTTCCTTTGCTTTAATTCCTAAAAGTTTTAAACCAATTCTTATGCTTAAACTAGCCATTGCTAATACTTTTAAATACTCTTTTTCATTTTGGGTATCAATAATTTTATGTTCGTTGTAAAACTTATGAACACTTGATGCTAAAGAGTACAAATAGTCAGTTATTTTTTGCATATCACGTTTTGTAAATGCCTCTTCTAAAACAGAAGGTAACAATAAAGATTCGTAAATTAAGTTTTTACTATCTTCTTCTAAAGCATCTATTTTAATCTCTGCGATATTTTCAAAACTTTCATTTGCTTTTTTAAAAAGTTGATTTATTCTTGCATGAGCATAGTTTATATAAAAAATTGGATTTGAAGAGTCTTGATTTTTAAGAGTTTCCAAATCAAACTCTAAATGAGTATCACTCTTTTTTGTTAAAAAAACAAACCTTAAAGCATCTGCACCTATCTCTTCAACTATGTCTGACATCAAAATAACTGTACCAGCACGCTTGCTCATTTTATAAGGTTCTCCACCTTTAAGCAGTGATACCATTTGAGATAGTAGTACTTCTAGTTTTTCTGGTTCAAATCCTAAAAATTTGATTGCTGCTTTTACTCTTGCAATATATCCGTGGTGGTCTGCACCCCAAATATTTATATAGTGGTCATAAGCTCTATCAAACTTGTGTTTATGATATATAATATCTCCTGCAAGATATGTTGGAATACCATTTTCTCTTACAACTACTCTATCTGCATCATCTTTATAATCAGTTGATTTAATCCAAACTTTTTCATCTTTAGTATAAAGATAACCATTTTGTTCTAAGACTTCTTTTGTAGAATTCCAACTATTATAAAGAGATTTTTCACTAACAAAGTTTTCAAACTCAACACCCAAATTAAAAAGATCTTTTTTTATCTCTTCTAATACAATATCTTTTGCTAACAAAGTTAGCTCTTCATATTTACTCTCATCGTGAAATACATCTTTACCATATTTTTCAGAAATCTTTTCTGCAATATCATAAAGATATTGTCCTCTATAATATTTTTCTGGATATTGCACTTCTTCTTTCAAAATATGCTCTTTTGCTGCAATTTTTAAAGAAGTTGATAATAGTTCCATTTGAGCACCTGCATCATTGACATAATACTCACTTACAATATCATAACCTAAATGTTTTCCAACTTTATATAAAGCATCACCAAAAATTGCTCCTCTTGCGTGTCCTATATGAAGTGGTCCTGTTGGATTTGCACTTACATATTCAAGAAGAATTTTTGTATTGTTTGGCTTTTGTTTTCCAAAATTATCACCTTGCTTTAAAGCACTATAAATAGCATTTTGCAAAAAATCATCAGATAATTTAAAGTTTATAAAACCATTTACAGCAGTTACACTTTCAAAAAGTTCTGATGAGTTAAATTTTTCGCAAAGTTCTTGCGCAATAATCATTGGGGATTTTTTTAGCTCTTTTGCTAGTGAAAATGCAACTGGCGTTGCAAAGTGACCTAAAGAGATGTCTTTAGGTTTTTCTAAAACAACATCTCTTTCTAAAACACCTTGAATATACTTTTTTACTTCTGTTTGCACCTAATTTCTCTTAAGCGTTTTTCGTTTCAGATGTTGTTTGCGTTGCTTCTGTTGCTGTAGTTTCAACTTTCTTATCTTCGATTTTTTCTTCAGTTTTTACAACAACTTCTTCATCATCTTCTTTTACTGCTTTTTTGAAATTTTTAATTCCACTACCTAAACCTTTTGCTAGTTCTGGTATCTTTTTCCCTCCAAAAAGTAATAACACAACAAGTGCGATTAATAACCACTCCATACCACCTGGCATACTCATAATTAGCTCCTATTTATAAAATTAAATTTAGAGATTATATCTTCTTATTACTTAAAAAAAAACGAATTTAACACAAATGAAAACAACTTATATCCAATTGCTGCTGCTGCAACACTTCCAAATAAATTGAAAAACATATTGCTAATTCCAAGTAGTAATGAACTTTGCAAAAGGAAAAAACTCTCTATTGCAAAAGTTGAGTAAGTTGTAAGTCCACCTAAAAATCCAGCGGTGATAAAAGATTTAAAATTTGTAGAAAAATTATAATGCAAGAAAAGTGCAAATATTGCACCTATTAAAAAACTTCCTAAAACATTGATTATTAATATGCCATAAGGAAATTCAGATGGAAACATTTTTGTAAAATAACTATTTAAATATACTCTACTTACTGCTCCCAAGAATCCACCACAACCTACTGCTAAAATAGTTTGCCAATGGATATTCACTTAGATTTTTCCTTATAGAAAATATCTTTCATTTCTTCTTCGGCTTTCTCAAACCAGCCCTCTTCTAAAGTTTCAATTGTATCTAGAAATACTACTTTTACAATTCCAGGTGTTGCTTTTAGAGTTTTTGAATCTAAAACACTATTTGTATTAAACATAACAATAGGCTGTACTTTTAAATCGTATTTAGTAGCTAATATTTTTGCTCCTGCTTTAAAATTACGTATTGTATCTCCATTACTTCTAGTTCCTTCTGGAAACATTGCAATTGGTCTTCCATCGTCTAATCTATCTTTTGCCTCTTTTAGCAAAGTTACCATTCCGGATCTATTTTCTCTCTCAATAGAAATCATTTTTGGAGCTTTCATAATATGTCCAAAGAAAAAGATATTAGAAATCTCTTTTTTACCAACCCATGCTAAATTTCTTGGATGTAAATACTCCATTACTACAATGTCTAATAAAGATTGATGATTCATAATTATCATGTCTGCATTGGAGTCTGGTTTACCGATAACTTCAAGTTTTATTCCTAGCAATTTTATTTGTAAAGTAGTCCATGCTTTTCTTATTTTGTGATGCTTTTTATTAAACAAATACATCAAAATAATAGTAATTCCAACAGTTATTGTAAACTGAATTAGCGCTATAACTCCTCTAATTCTCGACAACATCTTCTTCCTTTACCCAACCAATAGTTGTGTTATTTTGATTTATTTTAAATACAACTTTAACAAATCCATGCTTTTTATATAAAACTTCTACAATCTGTTTAGCAGGTGTTATAAAAAATACAGTTGATTTGTTCGTAGGCAATATATATATATTTATATCTTTATCAATAATTGCAGCATCATTTGGTTTAATAAATGTATATAATGAAATTGCAAATATTATTGAAATTATCAAATAAATTTTTCTTCTTCTAAATATAAAAACCACTAAGAAAAAACCAGTTGCACTTCCCAATGCAATTTTTTTATAAACTTCTAAATTACTGTCATTTGGGTTTAAATCTGTTTGAGTACTTACTAATTCTTCTTCTAGTTTAATTGGTACATTTATTTGTGTGAAGCTGTTTGCAATTGTATTATAATAGTTAAATCTTAACTCTTTTGTATGAATAGGAACAATTGTGTTATATACCAATTTTTGCTTTGGATATTCATCTTCTAAACTCATTAAAAACTGTTCTTTATACTCTTTAAGTCTAAAATCTTCTAAATTTCCATTTATTGCTTCTAATTCTAACACTACTAGCAATTCATCATTATTATATTGTCTTGTTTTTGCTGAGATTACTTGAACACTTCTTGCAATAATGTTAGAAAATTGCTCATCTTCTAAGGCTACTTTTGTTGTTATTACATCTTGTGCTTTTAAAAAAATTGCATCTATAACTTTTTCATTTTTGTATAATACAACTTGAAGTATAGGCAATTGTAGACTCTCTTCATATGTTTTAAAAAAATAAATATTTTTATAACTATTTTCTGATTTTTTTTCCCATACTTGTTTAGGATTAATAACTGAAACTCCTTTTTCATTTAGAAATCTTGTTTCAATTTTTGTAAAATCAGAGGTTGTTACAGTTGCTTCTACTTCAAGCGCAACTCTTTGTGGAACATATATAGCTTTTGGAAAATTAACATATTTTGCATATATGTTATGGGCAGCTCCTTCTTGCATCTCAAAAGGAACTTCTGTGTAGTAGTTTAAATTGATGTTTTTTTGAACCAAGTTTTCTATTTTATCATCATTTATAACTATATTTTTTTCTATTGTTTTATCAATTGGTATTGTAGGTATTTCTTCTATATCGCTTGACTCTTGAGGAGGAAGTTGAAATACAGATTCTTCTTGAGTTTGTAAATATTCTGGTAATTGTGCATAGCTTAAAGTTAAACTTAATAGTATAACAAATAATATTTTCATTAGTAAGTGCCCATTTGTGAAGTTAAAAGAGAACTTTCGTTCTCTTTATTTAAAAAACCCTTGAAGCATTTTTATTCCATCATCACAACCTAGTAGTGTTTCAATAGCTCGTTCTGGATGAGGCATCAATCCAAATACATTCTTCTCTTTATTACAAATTCCTGCAATATTTTCAACAGAACCATTTACACTGATTTCATTTCCTTTTGCATCACAATATTTTAACAAAATTTGCTCATTTTCATGAAGCTCTTTTAATCCAACTTCATCTATGTAGTAATTTCCATCATGATGAGCTATAGGAATATTTAGTACATCTGCATTATTTAATTCTTGTAAAAAGATATTGTTATTATTAATAACTTTTAGATGCTGATATTTAGAAATAAAATGCAAAATATTATTTCTTTTCATAGCGCCAGGTAATAATCCAGCTTCTAATAAGATTTGAAATCCATTACAAATCCCTAATACTTTTCCACCTTTTGCTGCAAACTCTTGAACTGCTGTCATAATATTTGCAAATCTTGCAATTGCACCACTTCTTAGATAGTCTCCATATGAAAAACCTCCTGGGATTACAACTAAATCTGTGTTGCTTGGTAATTCAAAATCTTTGTGCCAAACTAGCGTAACTTTTGCACCTAGTTTTTCAAACGCATATTTTGTATCATACTCACAGTTTGTACCAGGAAATTGTAATACTGTTACATTCATAAAATTATCCTATGATTTCGATATTGTAATCTTCAATTACAGTGTTTGCTAAAAGCTTTTCACACATTTTTGTTACTTCTACTTTTGCATCTTCTTGGTTTGTTGAGTTCAACTCAATAACAATTTGCTTTCCAACTCTAACATCTTTTACAATCTCTTTAAACCCTAATGTATCAAGTGCGTGATGTGTAGCTTTTCCTTGATCGTCAAGAACACCTTTTTTTAACTCTACATTTACAATTGCTTTCATTGTTTACCTCTATTAATTTTTTTGCGATTATATCTAAATACTGCTTTAAAATATTGTTTTATTATTTACTTAATCTTGTATGAATTGTACTATACCCATTTAAGATTTCATCTTTTACACTTTGAGGAACTTCTACTTCAAGTTTTTCTCCAGCTTTTAATTCTTCTTTTGCTCTTTCTTTCCATCTATTTTCAAGTGCAAAATTTCTTAAAATTTGTTTATCCATTGAAGTATAGTCATCAGCCTCGAAATTTTCTCTTGAAATAAATCTTGAGCTTTCAGGTGTTAAAACTTCATCTCCTAAAATCCATTCACCTTTTGAATTAATAAAAATTTCAAATTTCGTATCAACTACAACAATACCATTATCATATGCAAATTGAGTAAACTCTTTAAAAAGTCTCTCCATACTTGAAATTATTTCAGGGAAAGTATCTCTTACTTTTTTTGAGTTTAATGGCTCATCTTTAATCCCTTTTGTTGTAGGCGTGAAAATTGGAGTATCAAATTTATGCCATTGTTTCAAATTTGTTGGCAATTCTAACCCATATGGATCATTTCCATTTTGGCAAGCATCAAATAAAGAACCAGTTAAATAGTTTCTAAAAATAAACTCAAACTGCACAATCTCTCCATCAATTTGCGCTTCTAAAGGCTTACAAAGTTCCATTAGCTGACATCTTGGTGCTACAGTTATATTTTGAGGTACAGTTTCATCTAAAATTGCTGTTCTTATACCAGCAGTTTTTGCAAATGCTGCACCACTATTTGAAATAGCTGTTTGCCAAATGCCCTTACCTTCAATCTCTAAATTTAATGGTATGTCAAAAACAGAACATCTGTCACTTCTTACTAGTAAAACTTTTGCTTCTTCACCTGGGCAAGTATAAAGATCTGCATTTTTTCCTATATAAAAAAGATTATAACCAGCATCCTCAAGCTCAGAAATACCTTTTTGTCTAGTAGTCTTCTTTGACTCTGGCCAAAGTTGTAGTTCTAAGATTTTACTTATATTCATTTATTCTCCTAATTACTTATTTAATATTATTAAACTTTTTACAATATCAACACCTGTTTTCAATTGATTATCTTTCAAAAGATCATCTTGTGTTATTATTTTAGAATCTTTATTTTCTTCTTTTGATTCTTCTTTTTTATCTTTGTCGTCAACTTTTTCTAATTCACCTTCTAAGTGTTTTTTCAAATCAGCTTCTTTTATAGAAAAACTACTATCAGAACCAACTACGTCTTCCCCTGCATGAGAAATTATATCTGGAGTAATTCCAGTTGCTTGGATAGTTCTTCCACTTGGCAAATAGTATTTTGCAATTGTTAGTTTAATTCCCTCTGTATTATCTTGATTAATTGGAAGGACTACTTGCACTGAACCTTTTCCAAATGTTTTCTCTCCAACAACTATTGCTCTTTTGTGATCTTGTAAAGCTCCTGAAACAATCTCACTTGCACTTGCGCTTCCACCATTAACAAGAACTACTACAGGAACTTTTGTCAAAGTAGTTGAAGATTTTGCATAGAATTTTTCTTCTGCTTTTGTATCTCTACCTTTTTGAGAAACAATTACTCCTTCATCTACAAAAATATCCGTTACATCAATTGCTTGCCCTAAAAGTCCACCTGGGTTATTTCGTAAATCTAAAATAATTCCTTTAAACTTTTTATCTTCTTTGATTGCTTTTTCTAATGCATTTTTAACTTTCTTGTCAAAACTTGCCACTCTTAAATATAAAATATCATCACCAATTTTTTTAGTATAAACAGATTGTATTTTTATAATATCTCTAATGATTTTTATCTCTAAAGGTTTACTTTCACCCTTTCTTACTATAGTTAGCGTTATTGGAGTTTTTGGCTTTCCTCTCATTTGATTAACAGCTTCATCTAAAGTAATATTTAATGTTGATTTATCATCAATTTTTAAAATAATATCGCCTGCTTTTATTCCTGCTTTATCTGCAGGAGTTCCTTCTATTGGCGCAATTACAGTAAGTGCTGCATCCCTCATACCAACCGTAATTCCAAGTCCACCAAACTCACCATTCGTTTGGATTTGCATCTCTTTAAAGTATTTCTCATCTAAAAAACTAGAATGAGCATCAAGTTCTGTCATTAAACCTTTTAAAGCCTTATCGACAATCTCTTGAAGTTTTAAATCATCTACATAATATTTTTCAACTGCACCAATTACTTTTGTTAATTTTGATAAAGAATCAAATCTTGTTTGAGTTTGTTCTTGCGTGCTAACTTCTAAAGGAGTTTCTGAGGGGTTTTTGTCAATAGCAAAAATAGTATTTTGAAGTGCAAATAACAAAGTTGCACAGAATAAAAAGCTTTTCATTTATAAACCTTTTTTGTTAAATAAGGGTGTATTGTATTCAAATTTTCATAAAAGTAAGATTTTATAAAAAATTTAGTACCATTATGCTCAATTTAACAATGAGGTTTATTAATGAGCATAAAAGAGAATGTTGATTTCATCAAAAAAGAGTTGGATTCTGAAGAACAGTTCCTAGAAAACTTTGTGAAAGTAGAAAGATTTTACAAAAAAAATAAAAAAATACTATTTTCTATAGTTATTTTAATTGGAATTTCTGCTATTGGATATTCAATAAAAAACTATTTTGATAATAAAAATAAACAACTTTCAAATATTGCATTTAATCAATTTTTAGAAGACAATAGCAATGAAAGTGCATTAAAAGAGTTACAAGATACAAATCCAGCACTTTATGAAGTTGCTATTTATATGAAAGATAAAAATGGTTCAAGCAACCAAGCAACAACAAATAAATACTTAGAAGACTTACTTGTTTACCAAAAAGCAGTTGAAGGCAAAAATATTCAAGAATTAGATACTCTTACTTTAAAAGATGATTTTTTGCTTAAAGATTTTGCAATATTTAATAAAGCTTTACTTTTAACTCAAGAAAACAAATTTAGTGAAGCAAAAGAGTCTTTAAAACTTATTCCAAATGACTCTAAAGTTTACGAATTAGCAGCAAAGTTAAATCACTACTTGCTAACAAAATAGGAGTAGATTATGAAAACATTTTTACTAGCGCTTGGTACATTGCTTATATTAAGTGGATGTGCAGGAAAGCAATATTTTGAGCCTGAAGAAACTGAAGATTATGAAGGTAATATATCTTACATAGACTCAGATATTCTAACTTTTAACAGAAGTGGAGCAACTTTAAATAGCGGTCATACTTTATCAAAAAATGGTGTTTCACATGAAATTTTACCAGAAGATTTTGAATTTGTAAATTTTAGTAATAATGTTTTAATTGCCACAAATAATAAAGATAAAATTTTACTTAATGGTGAAATTATTGAACTTAAAGATGTTGTTATTGCTGCATCTTTAGATAACAATAATAATTTAGCATTAGTTTTTAGTAACAACACAATTGCTATTTATAATTTAACTCAGAACAGATTTACTTTTAGAGAATACTTTAAGGAATCTGTTGCAAACGATATTAGAATTACAAATCCTGTATTTTTAGATAATCTAATATTATTTCCAACTCTTGATGGAAAAGTAATTGTTGTTAACAAAGAACAAGGAAAAGCTATAAAAACAATTACAGTTGATCCTGATTCAACTTTTAATAATATTATTTATTTAGATACTATTGGTGAAACATTAATAGCTGCAACAAATAATAAAATTATTGCAGTAAGTGCAGATAATTTAACTCTAAAAGATTATGAAATTAGAGAAGTTATTACAACTGATAAAAATATTTATATTGCAACAATTGATGGACAACTTATAAAACTTGATTTAGATTTAAATCAAATAGGAAATAAGAAGTATAAATTTGCGAAATTTTATGCACTTGGATTTAAAGATGCTTTATATGCTCTAGAATCACAAGGATTTCTAATAAAAATTGACGAAGATTTCATCCAAGACACTATATATGACTTCTCTTTTAGTGAAGAAGCAAAAACTATTACCATAGACGGGATTATCTATTTTGAGGATAAGTATTTAACATTTGAATAAAACTATTAAATAGCTTTAAAGCTATTTAATACATAGGTTGTTTATATGACAAACTTAAATAGCTATTTTAACATTAACAACTCAAACTATTCAATAAAATTAGATTTACTTGGGAATTGGAATAAAACTACACTTCCTCCAATTATAAAAAAACTGACTCCAACTAAAATTTTACCGTCATCAAAACTTGTCATAAACTTTTCATCTTTAGAAGGTTGTGATTCTTGCGCAATTATTTATATAATCTCATTTATAAAAAAATTTGACTCTTCTAAAGTAACAATAGAAAATTTAGGAAAGTTCGAACCTTTATATAATTTATATTCAAATTACTATATTAATCACATGCAAAAAGAAAAAGAAAATAGTTTAACTTTGCCAGTAAAAGTTGGGGAAAAAGCTATAGAAGTAAATGATAGTATAAAAGATAGTTTTGAGTTTGTAGGAGAAATTTTCTTCTACTTTTGGGTAAGCTTATGTAATATAAAAAATATTAGATTTAAAATCATGACTAAGCACCTTGAGGAAGCAGTTATTAATGCTTTATTTATTATTGCTCTTACTTCATTTTTAGTAGGAGTTGTAATTGCTTATCAAAGTGCAGTTCAGCTAGAAAAATTTGGGGCAAATATTTTTATAGTTGAGATGATTTGTATTACAATGTTTAGAGAAATAGCTCCTTTAATGACAGCTATTGTAATTGCTGGAAGAACTGCTAGTTCATATACTGCTGAAATTGGTGCAATGAAAATAACTGAAGAGATAAATGCGATGAAAACAATGGGATTTGAACCAGCAATATTTTTAACTCTTCCAAGGATTTTTGCACTTGTTATTGGGTTGCCACTTTTGATATTTTTTTCAGATATAGTATCTGTTGCAGCTGGTAGTGTTGTAGCTTTTATAGATTTAGATATTATCTTTGCAGAATTTATAGCAAGAATGAAAGATACTGTTGAGATAAGGCACTTTTTTATAGGAATTTTCAAAGGGATATTTTTTGGCATTGCTATTGCTGTTATTGGGTGTTATCGTGGTTTTCAAGTAGAAAACAACACTACAAGCATAGGAAAATTTACAACAAAAAGCGTTGTAAATGCAATATTTGTTGTGATTGCATTAAATGCAATTTTCTCAGTTATTCTTACACAAAGTGGGCTTTAATGCAATCAATTATTGAAATAAAAGATTTATATACTACCTTTGAAGAAAATATAGTTCACGAAAATTTAAGTTTTTCTATAAAACCAAATGAAATTTTTGGAATTTTAGGAGGAAGTGGTAGTGGAAAAACAACTCTAATTCACCAAATAGTACAACTTCAAAAAATCCAACAAGGTTCAATTAAAGTTTTAGGTCAAGATATATCAACAATGAATTTAAAACAAACTAATGAGTTTAAAAAGAGTTTTTCATATCTTTTCCAATTTGGTGCATTATACTCATTTTTAAATGTTATTGATAATATTAGTGTGATGTTAAAAGAGCATACAAATTTACCAAGTGAACTTATAAGAACAATTGCTTACACTACTTTAAATATGGTTGGACTTCCTTTAAGTAGTGCAAAGCTATACCCAAGTGAACTTAGCGGTGGTATGAAAAAAAGAGTAGCTCTTGCAAGAGCTCTTGTAATTGAGCCCAAAATTTTGTTTTTAGATGAGCCTACAAGTGGGCTTGACCCTGCAAGCACACAAAGCTTTAATGAATTAATTGTACAATTACAAAAGATGTTAAATTTAAGTATAGTTATAATCACACATGATTTAGATACTATTGAAAAAGTTTTAGATAGATTTGTCTTACTAAATAAAACAATCGCTTTTGAAGGTACTTACAATGAAGCTATAAAAATTCAAGAGCCTTTTATACAAAACTTTTTTAAACATAAGGAGTAAAAGTGGATAGTAAAGTAAACTTTGCAAAAATAGGATTTTTTATTTTAACTTTATTTATTCTTTTATTGATCTTTATTTTTTGGCTAGGCAAATATGGACTAGAGGATAAAAAATATGATTACTATACACTATACTTTTCTGAATCAGTATCTGGACTTAATGTTGAATCTCCTATAAAATATAAAGGTCTTGAAGTAGGAAATGTAAAAAGTATTAAGATAAATCCTTCGAATTCTGAAGAAATAGAAATAACTATTTCTGTAAATGCAGGAACACCTATCAAACAAGATGTAAAAGCTGTTTTAGGAACATTAGGAATTACTGGATTAAAATATATAGAGCTTGAAGGTGGTGATAAAGAATCAGCACTTTTAGAAGAGAATAGCAAAGGGGAAAAGATAATTCCAACAAAACCATCTTTTATATCTACACTTCAACTATCTTCAAAAGAGTTTGAAGAGATTCTATTTCGAACTACAAAACTACTAAGTGATGAAAACTTAGCTAATATTTCTGAGATTTTAAAAAACAGTAATCAAAGTCTAAAAAATATTGAGCACTTTACTAACTATTTAGTACAGCAAGAAGATAGCTTAGCAAATTTGATAAATGATTTTTCAAACTTCGCAACTATTAGTCAAGATTCATTTAAAGTTATGAGTGACTCAGCTTCTACTGTTAAAACTTCTGCTGCAAATTTTCAATTACTTTCACAAAGATTAATACAAGAAGTAGAAAGAGGCTCTTTTGATTTAAAAGATATTTCTAAAGAGAGTATAAACAATCTAAATGAAGTTTTGCAAAATTTAAACAACACACTAATTCAAGCACAAACTCTAATAGAAAAATTTGAAAATAGTCCAAGTGATATTATTTTTAAACAACAACCAGTAGAGTATGGACCAGGAGAATAAATGAAATATATATTTTTAACTTTAATTATTGCACTATTTAGTGGTTGTGCTTTTGAGAAAACTCAACCTACAAACTACTTTACTATTGAACCACAAAATAAATATTTGGCAACAAAACAATATGAAAATAGTTTGTTTATACAAAAGCCAACCGTAAATGCCCCTTATAATGCAAAAAGTATTGTTTATAGTCAAAGCCCTTACTCTTACAAGTTTTATAGTGTAAATAAATGGGTAGATTTTCCTGATTTAATTGTTAATAATTTACTATATAATACAATTGAAAAAAGCAAGCTTTTTAACTATGTTTCGCTAAATAATACAAACCAAAAAAGTAGTTTTATTCTTAAAACAAAGGTTACAAAACTTTTACACAAATTTAAAGAGAATAATTCTTTTGCAATTGTAAATGTTCAATTTGAGTTGTTCAAAAAAAATGAACTAATAAAAACGGTTACCTTTGAAGAAGAGACTCTTTGTGAAGAAAACTCTCCTTATGGATTTGTAAAAGCAACAAATAAAATCTTTGGAAGTATTAGTAATGAACTTTTAGAACTCTTAGAAAATTCTATTTGATTATGATATTTTCATTTTTAATATTTTCAATTAAAACTGTTGCATAAGAGGCTTTTGGAAGGTAAAAACCTAATTTACACTTTTGCTCTTTTTCATTGTATTTTACTTGAATATCTTTAGGATACACAAGTGCTGCTCTTCTAAAACCTTTTTGAACAACATTCATATCATCAAATTTTGCCTCTATAACTCTTGCTTCATCTTTACTTCTTAAAATATTTCTTCCACATAAAAGTCCTGTTGGCACAATCTTTTTAGCTTGAAAATCCTCTATTATTGAACTATTTATCTCCTTTGGCATAAAGATTTTTTCATCTTTTAATTGCATAAAAACATCACCATTTAATAAAGAAAACTCATTTTTACTTTTTTGGATTCTTTTTACAAGCCATCTATTAAATAAATCACTTTGATAAGCAGAGATTAACATTTTTTCTAATTTATTATCTTTTATTTTTAAATCACCCTCAACTATTTTTTTGGCTTTTTGTAAATTCTCTTTTATATCTTTCCCAAATCTTTGAAAACCAAAAAAGTTTGGCATACCTACTTTTGAAATCTCTTTTAATCTTTGTTGTATTAAAATCAACTCCTCTTTTGAAACATCGTGAAGATTTATTTGAAAGTGGTTACCCTTTAAATCACCAATATTTAGTTTACTAGAATGCAAAAAAGTTTCTAATATCTCTATTTTCCCATGTCTAAATTTTTTAATATCTTTTGAATACTTTTTAGGTATTGAAATATATTGTGTTGTTGTAGCATTTTTATCTTTTAGTCCTGCATATCCTATTTCATGTTCATAGATATTTAACCCTTTTGCCAATTTTTCTAGTAAATCCCAAGTTCCTAAATTCTCTTTTTGTATTTTTAAAACTATAAAATTACCTCTATTTGTAAAAACAATTGGTTCTTCTGTAACAATAAAATCCTCTTTATTTTGGTAAAAATTAAAAGTTAATGGCTTATAGTTTTGTAAAAATTGTCGTTTCATGTTATCTTTCTTTGTTTAAGTATTTCGAAGTATAGCAAAAAGAGAATAAAAAAGGCACCTGCAAGCTTGGTGCCTTTTTTTAATTAAGGAGGGAGTTTTGAAATTTATTTTGTTGCTACAATAAGTTTAATAACTTATTGATAAAGTAATTATAAAATATAAACAATAACAATCAAACAATGAAAAGTTAATAAAGAATTAATAGATTATTCAATAAAAAAGCACCATTTTTTTAGGTGCTTTTTTAATAGGAGGGAGAATGAAAAATTGAAGCAAGCTTTTGCTTACTTATGAAAAAATTATACACTGTAATAATTAACTTTTAAATAACTAAAAGTTAATAAAGAATTAACAACATAAATATTTTTTAACTACTCAATAACATCTTCACTATTTAACTCATAAAATTCACTTTGTGCATTTGCATTTTCATTGAAAAATTCTAATTTACCTTCAGCCGTTTCTAAATCTTTAAATTTTGCTATATGGAAAATTGCATCTCCTTCTTGCACTAGTGGAATTTCAGATTTTCCAATAATTACGCCATCAAAAAATGCTTTTACTTCAAAACTGCTATCACCAAGTGGTTCATCTATATAAGCAATAATCTCATCTTGCTTAACAGTATCACCCAAAGCTTTGATAGTTCTTATCATACCACTTTCACTAGCCCGTATCCATTGACTTGACTTAGCAATAATTGGCAACCTACTTTGTTTTTTTTTCTTAGATTCAGGAAGCATTTTATATCCTCTTAATATATTTACTATTCCTTTTACTCCTATTCTTACTGCAAACTCATCAAATCTAAGTGCTTCACCAGCCTCATAAAGTAACACAGGTACACCGTTGTCCTGAGCAACTGATCTTAAAGAGCCATCTCTTAATTCAGAGTGCAAAACAACTGGTGCTTGAAAAATCTTTGCAAGAGAAAAGGTTAGTTCATTTTTTATATTCGTACGAATTTGTGGTAAATTAGATTTATGAATTGCACCTGTGTGTAAATCAATTCCTAAATCACATCGGCTAACAATCTCATCAAAAAAAATTTTTGCAACCCTACTTGCAAGTGAACCTCTTTGGCTACCGGGGAAAACTCTATTTAAATCTCTTCTATCTGGTAAGTATCTTGATAAAGTCATAATGCCATACACATTGACAATTGGTACTAAAATCAAAGTTCCTTTTAGTTTATTCAAAATATTTAATTTTCTAAATCTTCTTATTATTTCAATACCATTAAGTTCATCGCCATGAATAGTTGAGCTAACAAAAACAGTTGGTCCATCTTTCTTACCTCTTATAACTCTAATTGGAAGTTGAGTAGGTGTATTGTATAGTTTTGGAAGTTCTAAATTAATAGTCATATTACTACCTTTAGGAACTTCAACTCCTCCTATAACAAATTTGTTACTAGCTATCATTATGCGCCTATATTATCTTTTTTTATTTTTCTTTTCTTAGGATTTATTTCACATTTTGGCTTAACATTTTTATCTATATAAGCCATAATTGAATCTGCTATATCTATTTGAGTTGAAGTTTCTATTCCTTCAAGTCCTGGAGAAGAGTTAACTTCCATTACAAGTGGCCCTCTGTGTGAAGTTATCATATCAACTCCACAAATACTTAATCCCATAGCTTTTGCAGCAGCTAATGCTATAGCTTTTTCTTTTCTATTCAATTTATAAGCACTTGCGCTTCCACCTTGATGTAAGTTTGACCTAAAATCTCCTTCAACACCCTGTCTTTTCATAGCTCCTATAACTTTTCCATCAACTATAAAAACTCTTATATCAGCTCCACCTGCCTCTTCTATAAACTCTTGGACTAATAAATTAACATCCATTCCATAGAAAGCATCCAACACTGATTTGGCAGCTTTATTACTGTCTACTAAAACTACCCCTACTCCTTGTGTGCCTTCTAAAACTTTTAAAACTAAAGGAGCCCCACCACTTAGTTCAATTATATCTTTTGCATTTGATTTATTTGAAGCAAAAACAGTTTTTGGCATATCAACACCTTTTTTGGATAATATTTGCATACTTCTTAATTTATCTCTACTTCTTTTTATAGCTAAACTTCCAGTTGTTGTAAAAACATCCATCATTTCAAAGTGCCTTACAATTGCAGCGCCATAAAAAGTTCTACTTGCACCAATTCTAGGAATAATAGCATCTGGAGTTGGTAGCTCTTCTCCTAAATAATTGATTTTTAATTCATTTTTCATAATTTCGATACTGCATTTTAAATAATCAATTACTTTTATATCCCAGCCTCTTCTTTCACCTGCTTCAACTAATCTTTGTGTTGAATATAATTTACTATTTCTTGATAAAACATATACTTTCATAACTTTTCCTATTTATAATTCTTTGCATAGATAGCTTTTTGAAACATCTACTAAAAATTTTTTATTTAAAAATTCTCTACCCATTAGCATTGGATATTTCATTTTCTCTCTATTGCTTAAAGATAATGTTGTTTTATATTCCTTTTCAAAAAACTTTAATGTAATTTGAATAAAAGGCCTTTCTTGAATACTTCCATTTGAACTTTTTACTTTTTTGATTTTATATAATGGCATTTTCATTTGTTTATTATGATAAGAAGGATGAGATTTATCCAATAATCTAAAGTGCACAAAATTATCTTCGTCTATTAAAATATCATCACAATGTAAGGAGTTTGAATATGCTCCCGTATCAATTTTTACATCGAGATCTTTAAGTTCTAGTTCTAATATATCAACTAATTCTTTTCTACCTATAATTTTCTTTTTTGTTTTCATTAATATCCTCTTATAAAAAGACAATTATAACAAATTGAACATAAGTATAGAAGTAATAAGATAATTTTTTGGAAATTTGATTAAAAAGTGTGATTTAAGTGGAGCGGGAGACGAGACTCGAACTCGCGACAATCTGCTTGGAAGGCAGAAGCTCTAGCCAACTGAGCTACTCCCGCTTACTTAAATAAATGGTGCGGATGAGAGGACTCGAACCTCCACACCGCGAGGCACCAGATCCTAAGTC
>CAYJFN010000006.1:16892-20790 GCA_964369325.1 uncultured Arcobacteraceae bacterium | reverse complement strand
TTCTTGGCTATTATGGCAGTTGCTCTTTTACTAGCTTTTACTGCTGGAATACCATTAGGAACTATTCCATCAACTATTGGAGCAGGATTTAGTGGAACATTTACAAGTATTGGTATTGTAATTATTCTAGGAGCTTTAATAGGAACGATATTAGAAAAAACAGGCGCTGCTTTAAAGCTTTCAGATTTAGTTATTAAAGCAGTTGGTAAAAAAAGACCAGAATTAGCTGTTATACTTATGGGTTGGGTTGTATCTATCCCTGTATTTTGTGATAGCGGATTTGTTATATTAAACCCTATTAGAAAAGCACTAGTGCAAAGAATAAAAAGCTCAAGTGTAGCTGCAACTGTTGCACTATCTGCTGGTTTATATATTTCTCATGTATTTATCCCTCCAACTCCTGGACCAATTGCAGCAGCAAATACACTTGGTGTTGGAAATCATCTTTTACTTGTTATTGGTATGGGGGTACTTATTTCTATTCCTGCACTTATTGCTGGTTTACTTTTTGCTAAATATATTGGAAAAAAAGTAAAATCTTCTGAAGAAGATATGAATGAAGTAGTTAAAACTTATGAAGAGTTGCTAGAAAGCTATGGGAAACTTCCTTGTGGATTTATGGCAGTTGCTCCAATTATTGTGCCTATTTTACTTATGGGATTATCTTCAGCGGTTGTAATGGCAGGAATGCAAGGTGATTTAGTAACATTAATCAAATTCTTAGGTACGCCTATTATTGCTTTAACAGTGGGAACAATTATTAGTGTTTTCTTACTTATTGAGAAAAAATTAATGCCAGAGTTTCACAATATTACAAACGATACATTAAAAGCAGTTGGACCTATTTTATTTGTAACTGCAGCTGGTGGTGTTTTAGGAAAAGTTATTGCAACTTCTGGACTTGTTGATTTTATCAAAGACAATGCAGAAGGCTTAAGTACAGTTGGTATTTTCTTCCCATTTATACTTGCAGCTATTTTAAAATCTGCACAAGGTTCTTCTACAGTTGCTATTACAACAACAGCAGGTATTCTTGCTCCTATTATGATACCACTAGGACTTGATTCAAATATCTTAGCAGTGCTAACAGTTATGGCAATTGGTGCTGGAGCTATGACAGTATCTCATGCAAATGATAGTTATTTCTGGGTTGTTACAAGCTTTGGAGGAATTAAAGCACAAGATGGTTATAAAACTCAAACTCTTATGACACTTGTTATTGGAATTACTTCAATGATTAGTGTGTTTATAGTATCTTTATTTGTATAAGAGAGTAGATGAAGAAAGTTATTTTAATTCCAGATTCGTTTAAAGGAACAATGAGTTCAAGTGAGATTTGTCATATTATGAAAGATAGTATCACATCTTTTTTTCCAGAAGCAAATATAATATCTATTCCAGTTGCAGATGGCGGAGAGGGAAGTGTTGATGCTTTTTTAGAAGCACTTGGTGGAGAAAAAATCACTTGTAATGTAAAAAACCCTTACTTTGAAAATATGCAAAGTTTTTATGGATCTTTACCAAATCAAGGTGCTATTATAGAAATGGCATCTTGTGCGGGATTGCCACTTGTAATTGACAGACTAAATCCTCTTAAAACTACTACTTATGGAGTTGGTGAACTAATAAACAATGCTTTAGAAAATGGTTGTACAAATATAATTGTAGGACTTGGTGGAAGTTGCACAAATGATGGTGGTTGTGGAGCAGCAAGTGCATTGGGAGTTAAATTTTTTGATAAGGAAAATAAAGAGTTTATCCCAACAGGTGGAACACTAATTAATATTGAAAAGATTGATATTTCAAATCTGAACCCACAACTAAAAAACTGCACAATTACAACTATGTGTGATATAGACAATCCTTTGTATGGAACAAGCGGAGCAGCCTATGTATTTGCACCACAAAAAGGTGCAAACAAAGATTGTGTTGAAGAGTTAGATAAAGGATTAATTCACTTAGCAAATATTGTAAAAAGAGATTTAGGCGTTGATTATGCACAAGTTGCAGGAGCAGGTGCTGCTGGAGGTATGGGCTTTGGAATGTTATGTTTTTTAAACTCACCACTTAAAATGGGAATAGAGATTGTTCTTGATACTGTTAATTTTGATAAACACTTAGAAAATGCTTGTTTTGTTTTTTCAGGTGAAGGAAAGATTGATACTCAAAGTTTGAGAGGTAAAGTTATCATGGGTGTTGCAAATAGAACTAAAAAAGCTGGTGTTAAGCTTATTAGTGTTGTTGGCGATATTGGTGATGACATAGAAGAAGCTTATGATAAAGGTGTTACTGCTATATTTAGTATAAATAGAATTGCTTCACCCTTTGAACACGCAAAACTAAGAGCAAGAAATGATTTAAAGCTTACTATGGATAATGTAGTAAGATTTGTAAAATCTATTCAATAGAATAAACTTCAAACAATCTTTTAAATAAAAGATTGTTTGATTTAACTTCATAATATATATTGTAAAAGATACCCTGCAAGAATAGCCATACCTAAAACAACTACTAAAAATGCTACTATCATAGGTGTTTTAAACATTGATTTAAGCAAAATCACTTCAGTAATACTAGCTCCTCCGCCGCCGATGATTAAAGCTAACACAGAACCTAATCCCATGCCTTTTTCAATCAAAGCTGCACTTAGTGGAATTAAAGCTTCAACCCTAACATACAAAGGAATACCAATTACAGCTGAAATAGGAACTGCCCAAATTGAATTATCACTTGTATATTTAACTATTAAATCACTTGGAACAAAACCATAAATAAGTGCTCCTAAAATTATACCAACCAATAAATATGGCAAAACTTCTAAAAACTGTTTCCAAGCCTCTTTAAAGGCTTTTTTGATTTTTACTTTTAAGCTATTGTCATTTTCTATTTTTTTACTAGAATCACAACAGCTACTGCTATTGTTGCTTACTGCACTATTTGCAACAGATGACCAAGCTGAAACTTGCATTGGAGCAGTTGCAGTTGAACAGCAAGATTTTTGTGCTGCAAAACTACTTTGAGAGATAATATATCTAGCAAAGCCTAATTTGCTTAAAATTATGCTTGCAACAATAGATACTATAAGTGCTACAAAGATATATACAAAAGTTACTTTAGCTCCAAATGTAGCAAAACAAAGTGCCACTATAATTGGATTTAGTAGCGGCGATGTAAATAGAAAAGTCAAAATAGGACCAAATCCAGCTTTTGCCTTTAAAAGACCTTTTAACATAGGAATTGTTGAACAGCTACAAAAAGGTGTAACTCCTCCTAAAATTGCTGCAAAGAAATATGAACGAGGTTTTGTTTCACTAAGCACTTCTTGTATCTTTTTTTCAGGTATATATTGTTGTATAAAGTTTACTATTGCACTTATTAATAAAAATAAAATAGACAACTCTGCGCCTAAAAATAAAAACATATTAAATGCATCTTTAATCATAGGTAGATATTGTTCCATAAGAAATTCCTTTATTCTATATTTCTAAATATATCGAATTATAGAAAAATAAAATTGTTTTGTCAACTCTTTTATCATATAATTTGACAAATTAACAATGAGAGAAATATGCAAGAAGTAGAAGTAGCCTCTATTTTAAAAGAGCTAGGACATCCAACAAGAATTCTTATTTATAAAAAACTTGCAAAAGTAGGTTATAGTGGCTGTACTGTAGGGGATATTCAAAAAGAGTTAAATATCCCTGCTTCCACACTAAGTCACCACTTATTTATAATGGCTTCAGTTGGACTTATCAAACAGATTAAACAAAGTCGTATGATTTACTGTATTGCTCAATTTGAACCAGTAAATAACGCAATAAAATTTTTGCTAGAAGAGTGTTGTTCTGAGCAAAATGAGAATCAAACAAAGTAATTAAGGAATAAAATGCAAACTTGG
>CAYJFN010000006.1:0-16792 GCA_964369325.1 uncultured Arcobacteraceae bacterium | reverse complement strand
ATATTAAAAGAGATTTATAGTGATTTGCAAACTCCTTCAATATGTTTAGATGGAGATTTAACTCCTTGGGCAAATCAAGGAGTGTTATTATTAAATACTATTTTAACTGTAGAAGAAGCAAAACCAAAATCACACCACAACTTAGGTTGGGAAATTTTTACAGATAATATTATTAAATACATCTCAAACCACTGTGAAAATATTGTTTTTATACTTTGGGGAAGTCCTGCAATTGCAAAACAAAAAATTATTGATAAGTCAAAACATCATATTTTAACATCACCTCATCCAAGTCCACTATCATCTTATAGAGGATTTTTTGGTTGCAAACATTTTAGTAAAACAAATGATTTTTTAAGCTCAATTGGAAAAGAACCAATTGTTTGGTAAATAAGCCTTAAAAGGCTTATTTATATTATTTAAAAGCGATTTTTTCAGCTCTTTCAAGAAGTTCTTTAGCACCTTGAGCTATAAAAACTTGTGCTAATTCTTGACCTGCAGTTTCAAAAGTAGTTATATCTACAGTTCTTTCTTCTTTTAAATATTCACTTCCATCTGGCATTCCAATGATTGCAGCAATGTGAATTTCTTTGTCATTTAAAATAGTTGCTTTTACACCAATTGGAACTTGACAACCACCTTGAAGTGTATCTACAAAACTTCTTTCAATTGTTGATTCAATGTGTGCATCTTTATCATTTAATACACTTACAATTTTTAGAATTTCTGGGTCATTAGTTGTTTCAATTCCTAGTGTTGCTTGTCCCATAGATGGTATCATAACATCTGTTTCAATAGGAGTGAAATATTTAACTTCATTTTGTATTCCTAGTTTTTGAACACCAGTTGCTGCTAAAATAATAGCATCATATTCACCTGCATTTAATTTTGCAATTCTAGTATTGATATTTCCTCTTAAATCTTTTAATACAATATCAGGTCTTAAAAGTTTAATTGCCATTCTTCTTCTTAAACTTGTAGTCCCTACAATTGCACCTTGTGGGAGTTCATCAATTGTTGAAGCAATATTACTTAAAATTGCATCTCTTGGATCAAATCTTTTTGTTACCGCTGCAAATTGTAAATTATCTTCAAACTGTGTAGGTACATCTTTTAAACTATGAACTGCTAAATGAGCATTTCCTTCAAGCATCGCTACTTCAAGCTCTTTTGTAAAAAGTCCTTTACCACCAATTTTAGCTAATGGCACATCTAAAATCTTATCACCTTTTGTTGAGAACTCTTCTAAAACTATTTCCATATTTGGATAGTGTTTTAAAAGTTCTGCTTTTATATATTCACTTTGCCAAAGAGCTAATTGGCTCTTTCTTGTTGCTATTACTAATTTTTCCATTATATCTCCCAATTAAAGTGCTTATTATATCAAAGCTTTCTTATATTTTTGTTTGTACATTTATTTTTTTGACATCAAAAAGTTCTTTTGCTTTATTTACCATTTTAGAATCTAGTAACTCTTGAACTTGTAATTCATTTGAACTTTTTTTTTCAACTAAATTTTCTACGCAACTACTATTTTGGTCAGCTAAATTTTCATGAAATTGAACATCTTCAATCATAGATGAGACTAAATCATCATCTTCTTGAACAATTATTTGCTCATTTTTTTTTTCTTCTATTGGTTCTTGCTTTGTAAATTCTAGTTGTGTATTGTTGCCATAAACATCTGCAATAAAAGTTTTTATAAGCGCAAAGTGTTTGTATAAAAGTTTTCTATCTTCATCAATAGCATAAGAAGTAATATGTAAAATATCATTTTGCTTTTCATATGAAGTAAATTTAAAATTCTTTTCAAAACATTCACCTAATTCCAAGCTTCTTTCACAAATCTTTTTTATAAGCTCATCATATTTTACTAAAGCATCATCTATTTGTGGAACTACTGACTCTGGTGTTTCTATTTTTTCTTCGACTATTTCAGTTTTTTCAATCTCTTTTACAATAGTTTGTTCAACACTATTTTGAGAAATTAAGTTTTCACCTTGAGGAGTTGTTTTTATCTCCTTTATTTCACTTATAACATCATCTATTGTCTTTAATGAAGTTGCTTCTACCATTTTTGACAACATTAAAATTAATACAAAACCACTATTAGAGTTAAGACTTAAAAGGTGTTTTGCATCTGCAATTATTCTAAAAAATCTATCATATAAAATAGTGTCAAATTTTTTATCATTTTGAAGCATCTTTTGTTTTAAGTAAATAGTCATCTCATCACAAACTTGACTTAACTCATACTCTTCAAGCTCTTCAACTATTGATATAAAATCGCCTTTTTGTAAAACTATATCAAAAATAGTCTCCATAAATTCTGGGTCAATCATTCCTAGCATATCTGTTACGCTAGAAGTTGTGATTTTCCCTTTTGAAAATATTATTGCTTGGTCAAGCAGTGTTAAAGTATCTCTTAAACTCCCTTGTCCACTTCTACTTAAAATTTCTAAAGCTTCGCTTTCATATTCAATATTTTCTTCGTGTAAAATATGTGCTAAATGATGAACAACATCTTTGTTTGAAATTCTTTTAAATCTAAAGTGTTGAGTTCTACTTAAAATAGTTGCTGGAAGTTTTAATGGGTCTGTTGTTGCTAAAATAAACTTTACAAAAGATGGTGGCTCTTCTAGTGTTTTAAGTAAGGCATTAAAAGCTTGTGTTGTTAGCATATGAATCTCATCAATGATAAAAACTTTAAATCTAGCACTACTTGGTTTATATTTTGTGTGCTCAATTAATCCTTTGATATCATCAATTCCTCTATTACTAGCAGCATCCATTTCAATAATATCTAAATGCCTATTTTCGTTTGCACTTTTACAATTATCACACTCATCACAAGGTTTTGAAGTAGGTCCTTGTGTACACAACAGTGCTTTTGCCATAATTCTTGCAGTTGAAGTTTTTCCACTACCTCTTAGCCCTGAAAACAAATAAGCGTGTGAAAATCTTTGTGAATCAAGAGCTAAACTTAGTGTTTGTGAAATAGTGCTTTGGCCTATTAAATCTTCAAATCTTTTTGGCCTATATTTTAATGCTAATACTTTTTTTTCTACAATTTCACTCATATTGTGCATTTCCTAACTTTTATTGTTTTATTTTCTAAAATATCTTGAACTAAATTCTCTTTAATATTTCCTGTACTATAAAGGTATATATCAAGTTCTCCTTCATTTATATGCCCTTTATTTGCACTTAAATGTAGTAACCTATTTGCAATAGCATCACCTGTTTGTATTAAAGTTATTTCATCGCCCATAATCTTTTTTATAACTTGTGAAATCAAAGGATAGTGAGTACAACCTAAAACGATAGTATCTACACTATTTTCTTTCATAGGCTTTAACCAATTTTCTAACATTTCAAAAGTTTTTTGACTATTTATTTCACCATTTTCTATTTGTTCAACAAGTCCTATACAAGCTTGTTCATGTAAAGTAACTTTTTTTATACTAGACAACTCATTTACTAAGAGTTGGTATTTATTACCTTCTAAAGTAGCAACTGTTGCAAGAACTCCAATATTATTTGTTTTAGTATTTAATATTGCTGGCTTAACTCCAGGTTCTGTACCTATGATTATCAAAAATGGGAACACTTGTCTTAAGTGCTTTATGGCTGCTGAAGTTGCAGTATTACAAGCAACTATAAGAGCATCAATATTATGATTTTTTATAAGACACCTTGTAATCTCATCACACCTATTTAAAATCTCTGTTTGTGATTTTTCTCCATAAGGAGCATAAAAAGTATCTGCAATATAAAAAAGTTCTGCACCTTTAAAGATGTTTTGAATAGATTTAACAACTGTTAATCCACCAAGCCCAGAATCAAACACCCCTATTTTCAATAGTTACCTTTGTTTATAAATAAGTGGTATTTTAGCATAAGTTTATGTATAAGAAAATTAGTAAGCATAAAAAAAGGCACTTTAAAAAAGTGCCTTTTAAAAGAAAAGATTTTAGTTACACTAACCCTTGCTCTATCATAGAATCTGCAACTTTTCTAAATCCTGCAATGTTTGCACCTAAAACTAAGTTAGTAGGCTCACCAAACTCTGCTGCTGTTGCACTTGCATTTGTAAAAATATTTTTCATAATTTGTGCAAGTTTTGCATCAACTTCTTCAAATGACCAAGCTTGCATTGAAGAGTTTTGTGCCATTTCTAATTGGCTAGTAGCAACTCCACCAGCATTTGCAGCTTTTCCTGGTCCATAAGCTATTTTTTCAGCAACAAATAAATCAACAG
This sequence comes from uncultured Arcobacteraceae bacterium, assembly GCA_964369325.1. Taxonomy (GTDB): domain Bacteria; phylum Campylobacterota; class Campylobacteria; order Campylobacterales; family Arcobacteraceae; genus Marinarcus. The sequence goes on along the minus strand of CAYJFN010000006.1, from coordinate 12,531 downwards.
CTTCTGCAGTTGAAGGCATATTTGCACCTTCGCTTACACAAACACATCCGTTTGCTAATAATGCTTGAGCATCTTTTAAGTTTAACTCATTTTGAGTAGCACTTGGGAATGCTGCAAAACATGGAACAGCATAAACACCATTTTGACCAGCTGGATACTCTTCTACTGGAATATATTTTGCATTTGGTCTTGCTTTTACATATTCACTTAATCTTGCTCTTTGAACCTCTTTTAAATCTTTTAAAAGTGCTAAATCAATTCCCTCTTCATCTATAATCATTCCTTTAGAATCACTACAAGTAATAGGTAATGCACCTTCGTGATAAAGTTTTTCAATAGTATAAATTGCAACATTTCCAGAACCAGAAACTACACATTTTTTATCTTTTAAGCTCTCACCTCTAGCTTCAAGCATATATTTAGCGAAATAAACACAACCATATCCTGTTGCCTCTGTTCTAGCTAAACTTCCACCCCATTTTAGACCTTTTCCTGTTAAAACACCATCATATCTGTTTGCTAGTTTTTTGTACATTCCAAAAAGGTATCCGATTTCTCTTCCACCAACACCAATGTCTCCTGCAGGAACATCAGTTTTTTCACCAATATGTCTATATAGTTCACTCATAAATGCTTGACAAAATCTCATAATCTCTGCATCTGATTTTCCTTTAGGATCAAAGTTGCTTCCACCTTTTCCTCCACCAATTGCAAGACCTGTTAATGAGTTTTTAAATACTTGCTCAAATCCTAAAAATTTTAAAATTCCAGCATTTACACTTGGATGAAATCTTAATCCACCTTTGTATGGACCGATTGCAGAGTTGAACTCAATTCTATAACCTTTATTTACTTGAACAACACCATTATCATCCATCCATGTAACTTTAAACATGATTTGTCTTTCTGGTTCAACAATTCTTTCAACAATTTTATGGTCATTGTAATGTGGATATTTTTCTAAAAGTGGTTTTAAAGAGTGTAATACCTCTTCAACTGCTTGGTAAAACTCATCTTGAGCTGGACTTGATTTTTTTAAGTAATCTAGTATTTCTAGTGACATTTCATTCCTTTTTTTTAGTATTAATAAATCATTATACTAAAAAAAAAGAAATTTAAATATAGCATATTGTATAAAAAATATACCATATACCATAAAAATCAGATTTTGCGTATACTAAATTGTATAAAAAATATACAATTTAGTTAATTTTATTCATTCATTGAGGCAAAAAACTCTTCATTGTTCTTTGTTTTTTGCATTTTGCTATATAAAAATTTAAGAGCCTCAACTTCATCCATAGTTGAAATTGCATTTCTAAGTATCCAAGTTTTTTGTAAAATCTCTGGACAAAGAAGTAACTCTTCTTTTCTAGTTCCAGATTTAATAATATCAAATGCAGGATATACTCTTCTGTTTGCTGCATTTCTACTAAGAACTACTTCAGAGTTTCCAGTACCTTTAAACTCTTCAAAGATTACTTCATCCATTTTTGAACCAGTTTCAATAAGTGCAGTTGATATAATTGTTAAACTTCCACCCTCTTCTATGTTTCTAGCAGCTCCAAAAAATCTTTTTGGTTTATGAAGTGCATTTGCATCAACTCCACCACTTAAAACTTTTCCACTACTTGGTGTTACAGTATTATAAGCACGTGCAAGTCTTGTAATAGAATCAAGCAAAATAACTACATCTTTTTTCATCTCTACAAGTCTTTTTGCTTTTTCAATAACTATTTCAGCAACTCTAACATGGTTTTGTGCAGGTAAATCAAAAGTTGAACTATAAACTTCACCTTTTACACTTCTTTGCATATCAGTTACCTCTTCAGGTCTTTCATCTATTAGTAAAACCATCAAATGAGTCTCTGGGTGATTTCTTGAAATTCCATGAGCCAACTCTTTTAGTAGCTCTGTTTTACCTGTTTTAGGAGGTGCAACAATCAAACTTCTTTGACCTTTACCCATAGGAGAGAAAAGGTCTAAAATTCTTCCAGTCATTCTTGTTGATTCATACTCAAATTTAAATTTCTCAGTTGAATAAAGTGGTGTTAAGTTATCAAATAAAGGTCTATTTTTTGACTCATGTATTGGCAAATAATTAATTGCTTCAATTTTTAAAAGAGCATAATATTTTTCGCTTTCCTTATTCGGAGGTCTAACTTGTCCTGTTACTATATCACCAGTTCGTAGTGCAAACTTTTTAATTTGTGTTGCACTTACATATGAATCATTTGATGTATCTGAAAAATTTCCATCAATTGCTCTTAAAAAACCAAAGCCACCATCTTTTATCTCTAAGATACCTGTAAAAAGAATAAATCCGCCTGCATCAATTTGAGATTTTAATATTGAAAACATCAACTCTTGACGTTTTAATTCCTGAGGATTTTCAACGTCTAGTTCTTTTGCTATTTTTAAAAGATCTTCTAAAGGATACTCTCTTAATTTTTCAATTGTATACCCTTCAACTGGTACGTGAGTTCTTACTTTATTTGTTTTACTTCCATTAGTTTTAGAAGTTGGTTTTGATTGTTTAGTTTGAGATTTAGACTCTTCCATAAGTTATCTAGCCTTTTTTTGATTTACTATAACCAAGTAGTTATTTAATGTAGTTATTTTGGAATTTATTTGTGATGTGCAATTTTAGTCTTTATTTTTAATTTTGTCAATTAAATGTATTAGTCCAATTTATTTGAATATAAAAAAAGGCATCATTTCTGATGCCTTTTTACTATAATAGTTCTATAATAATTATAGTTTACCCTCATTGTTAGCTAAGTATTCTGCAACACCTTTAGTATCTGCTTTCATACCTTCATCACCTTTGTTCCAACCAGCAGGACAAACTTCACCATGCTCATTTGTGAATATCATAGTATCAACCATTCTAATCATTTCATCAATGTTTCTTCCAAGTGGTAAATCATTGATAACAGCATGTCTTACAGTTCCATCTTTGTCAATTAAGAAAGATCCTCTTAAAGCAACTGACTCATTTAATAATACATCAAAATCTCTAGCAATTTGCTTTGTGATATCTGCAACTAATGGATACTTAACTCTTCCAATTCCACCATTTTCAACAGCAGTTTCTCTCCAAGCGAAGTGAGAAAACTGAGAGTCTACAGAAACACCAATTACATTGATTCCTCTAGCTTCAAACTCTGGCACTCTTTTAGAGAATGCAATAATTTCTGACGGACAAACAAATGTAAAGTCTAGTGGGTAAAAGAATACTACTGCACCTTTTTCACCAATGTTATTATATAAGTTAAAATCCTCTACAATTGAACCATCTGCAAGTACAGCTGTTGCTGTAAAATCTGGAGCTTTTTTTGTTACTAACATATTATTTCCTTTTTTTAAATTAATTGTTGGAATTTTACACAATTATCTTTAAAAAAAATAATAGATTTAAGATAAGATTTTTTATTTAAGAAATATTTTATTTAACGATAATTTTTATCCTTTAATAATATTAGATATTTCTGATAGCTAAATTAGACAAATTTTTGCCATAAATTCTTAAACAAAAATTTATTTTTTCTGTGTTAAAGTTGCGACATTAAATATAAGGAGATAGTATGTCAGTAGTAATTACAGATGTTTGTATTAGTTGTGATGCATGTTTAGATGAGTGCCCAACAGAAGCAATTCTAGATAATGATGAGAACCCAACAGGTGAAGATATTTATTATGTAAAACAAGATACATGTGTTGAGTGTATTGGTCACCATGATGCTCCTGCATGTGCAGAAGCATGTCCAACAGAAGGTTGCATTGTGTGGAGCGAAAGCCCAAGTACAGAAGGTGCAGTTGCTGGTCAACCAGTTGTAGAAGACTAATAATAAACTCTTTTAAATCCTAAAAGGTGAGTGGTTTTAAAACTACTTGCCTTTTTTTGTTTTTTTAGATATAATCCCCGACTTTAAAATTTAACTTAGGAAAATAAGTATGGAACAAACACTATCAATCATCAAGCCAGATGCTGTTGCTAAAAATGTTGTTGGTAAAATCTTAGACAGATTTGAATCAGCAGGACTTAGAATTGCTGCAACCAAAAAAGTTCAATTAAGCCAAGCTGACGCTGAAGCTTTCTATGCAATTCATGCTCAAAGACCATTTTTTAAAGACTTAGTAGAGTTTATGATCTCTGGTCCTGTTGTTGTTTCTGTTTTAGAAGGTGAAAATGCTATGACTAAAAACAGAGATTTAATGGGTGCAACTAACCCTAAAGAAGCTGCTGCTGGTACAATTAGAGCAGACTTTGCTGATTCAATTGATGCAAATGCAGTTCATGGTTCTGATTCTTTAGAAAATGCAGCTATTGAAATTAAATTTTTCTTTTCAGACAGAGAAATTTGCTAATTTAGACTCTAAATATATCTATGAAAATAGAGTTTAAAAAAATCCCTCAAACTCAAAAAGAGTTTACTACAGAATTTAATTCAGTAAACTTAGAGGGTAATTTTTGTAAAATTTCGCCATCTTTAGTAAAAATTGAGGCTGATTTAAGCGGAACTATAGAAGTAGAGTGTTGCCGATGTGGCACAAACTTTGAAGTAGAAATAGATGAACCACTTGATTTTTTGTTAAGTGATGGGATTTTCAATAAAGAGTCAGATGACTTAGTTATTGAAATACAAAATGGAACTATTGATTTTGATGAAATAATTCAAAATGAAGTAGCTTCACTACAAAGTGATTACCACTTTTGTAAAGAGTGTTCAAATGATGATAAAGTATTTGAACAAGAATATTAATAAAGGAGAATAATTATGGCAGTACCTAAAAGACGAGTGAGTCACACTAGAAGTGCAAAAAGAAGAACTCACTATAAAATTACATTAAAAAAACCAGTTAAAGATACTGATGGAACTTGGAAAATGCCTCACACAGTAAACCCAAATACTGGTGAATACAAGAACTAATGATAAAAATAGCTCTTGATGCAATGGGTGGGGACTTTGGTCCTGCGCCTATTATTGAAGGCTTAGTTGCCGCGCTAAAACAAAATAGAAATTTCACTGCTATTGCTGTTGGAGATGAAGAAGTATTAACTCCTTTGATTCCAAGTTATTTAAGTCACAGGGTTGAAATTTTACACACTACAGATGTTATCTCAATGAGTGATGGTGCAACAGATGCACTAAAAAGAAAAGAAAGTACTATCTATAAAGCAATTGAACTAGTAAAAAATGCAGAGGCAGATGCTGTTGTTTCTGCTGGACATTCTGGTGCTTCAATGTCTCTTGCAACGCTTAGAATTGGGCGTGTAAAAGGTGTTAGTAGACCTGCAATTGCAACACTTATGCCAACAAGTGAAAATCAAAACACTTTAGTTCTAGATGTTGGAGCTAATGTTGATTGTGATGCTAAAAACTTATTTGAATTTGCTATTATGGGACAAGCGTATGCACAATTTGTTCTAGAATTAGATGAACCAATTATTGGTTTACTAAGTAATGGTGAAGAAGAATCAAAAGGAAATGAAGCAACTAAAGAGGCATACGAATTAATTACAAAAGCCAACTTACCTAACTTTGCGGGAAATGTAGAGGGAAGTGATATATTCAAAGGCACAATTGATGTCGTAGTATGCGATGGTTTTATAGGTAATATTTTATTAAAAACTGCAGAAGGTGTAGCAGATACTATTGGAAAAATTCTGAAAAAGAATCTTAAACGTTCTCTTATATCTATTGCTGGTGCAGTTCTTATGAGAAAAGTTTTTAAGAATTTAAAAGTAAGAGTTGATTATGCAGAGTATGGAGGAGCTCCTCTTTTAGGAGTTAAATCACCAGTTATTATTGCTCATGGAAAATCAAATCATAAAGCAATAAAAAATGCAATTTTTCAAGCAATTAGAGCCTCTAATTCAAGTATGAATCAAAGTATTGAAGAAAAATTAAACCAATATAAAAACAATTTATAAGGATATTTTATGACTTATGCAGCTTTTAGGTCAATTGGTGCGTATATACCTCCTAAAGTAATGACTAATGCAGATTTTGAAAAAATTATTGATACAACAGACGAATGGATTACTAAAAGAACAGGAATAAAAGAACGAAGAATATCTGAAAAAAATGAAGCTTCTTCTGATTTGGGAGCAAAAGCTGCACTTCAAGCAATTCAAAGAGCTGGTATTCAAAAAGAAGATATAGATTTAGTTGTTTGTGCTACTGTAACACCTGATTATTTATGTATGCCTTCAACTGCATGTTTAATTGCTGCAAAACTTGGATTACCAAATGTTATGGCTTTTGATGTAAGTGCAGCTTGTACAGGATTTGTATATGCCTTAAGTATTGCAAAATCTTTTATTGAATCAGGAATGAAGAAAAATGTTTTAATTATTGGGGCTGAAAAATATACTTCAATATTAGACTATACAGATAGAGGAACTTGCTTTATCTTTGGAGATGGAGCAGGAGCAGCAATAATTAGTGCAACAGATAATATAACTGAAGCAATTGTTGATATAAATTGTTCAAGTGATGGAAATTATGAAGATCTTATTAAAACACAAGGTGGTGGAAGCAAACATCCTTGTTCACAAGAAGTTTTAGATAATAAACTAGCTTGTATCAAAATGAAAGGAAACGAAACTTTCAAACTTGCAGTTAAAACTTTAACTTCAGATGTTAAAGTAATGCTTGAAAAACATAAACTAAAAAATGAAGATATTAAACACTTTATTCCGCATCAAGCAAATTTACGAATAATCAAAGCAGTGGGTGAAGCTCTTGAGCTTACCGATGAACAAACGGTTGTAACTGTTGATAAATATGGAAATACTTCAGCTGCATCTATTCCTATGGCTATGAACTATGCATATGAGCAAGGAAAAATTAAAGCAGGAGATACTGTTTTATTTGATGCATTTGGTGCAGGACTTACTTGGGGAAGTGCATTATTTCCTTTCTCGCCTTTAGAAAACTCTTAATTTAAAAGTACCAATATTTGGTACTTTTAATTTTCTCTTACTCTAACAATTTTTTATTTTTTGGATTATTTTTAAACACATCAATAGATTTCTTTACCAATTTTTCTTTTTGAATAAAATCATTAGAAGTTGCGATAGGATTGATATATAATATTGATTCATCTATAATTATTTGAAAAATTGCTAAAAGAGGCATTTTTGCAACTGAACCAAAATTTTCTTTTCCAAATCCTGCTTCAAAACTCAAATAATCATCATCAATTTCTATCGTTGTGTAAGTATAATTTGACAATATAAACAAAGAGAAACTAGATAACTTATCTAAAATAGATAGTGGTAGTTCTGGGGTAAATGTAATGCCTTTTACATTTGCTGTTATTGCAAACTCATAACCATTATTTAGTAAAAATTGTATATTTTCTTTTATTTGTTTTTGAGATAATTCTTTATAACTTTCACTATTTAAAATTTCATTTATCATTAGAAAAACCTTATTTTTATTAAATTTTCGTTATTATATCCTATGAAAAGAATAATTCTACTTATAACAATATTTTCATCTCTTTTATTCTCAGATGGTCTGACTTTCACACAAAAAGAACTACAAGAAATAAATAATCATCCACAAAAAAATGCAATTTTAAATAGATACAAAGCACTTAATAACTTGACAAAAGAGTTAAAAGACAAAAATTTAACTCAGAAACTAATTGATGTAAATCTTTTTTTTAATCAAACTTTACCAATGCTTGACAATAATAGATATAACATAGATGATCATTGGAGTACACCAAAAGAGTTTATAATAAATGGTGAAGGAGATTGCGAAGATTATGCTATAGCAAAATATTTTACACTACTTAAATTAGGGGTTCAAAAAAAAGATTTATATTTTGCAGTTGTAAAATTAGAAAGAAGAAGTGATTTTCATATGGTACTGCTTTATGATGACAAAAAGAACAATCAATTGCTTGTTTTAGATAATCTTAGTTTTAGAATTTTACCACTTAAAAAAAGAGTTGATTTAGCTCAAATTGCTGCATTTAATGAATATGAATCTAAAAAATTAGCCAATAGTAATCTTAAAGAAGACATAACACTCCAATGGGCTGATGGAGACAAGTGGGCAGAACTTTTACATCGAATTTATTCTAAAAACGAATAGTTTTCTAAAACATCCATTCCTATCATTGCATTTAAAAGAGCTATTTTTTTTGCCTTTTTTAACATCTCTACACTAATATCAGTTTGAATCAGCTGTTTATTTTCTATAAGCCTTTCTTGTGTAGTTCCTCTTAAAAGAGAAGTTTTTGGAGTTAACCAAATATTTCCATCAAATATGGCAATATTTGCAATAGAAGTATCTGTAACTAATCCATTTTTAATAATAATTATTTCATCTGCTTCATTTTTTAAATCAAAAAGTTTTTCAAGTTGACTTCTGTTTGTGCTTTTGTTTTTATAAATAATATTATCATCATAAATCAATTTAAAACTTTTAATTTCTCTTTTTTTATATCGTTCAAATAAAACATCTAAAACCCCATATTTATCATACAGAACTTTGCATTTTAAAAGCTCATCACTAATTGGTAAAATATATTCTTGTAAATATATATTTATCATAATAGTTCTAGCAATTCTTCTATTATGGTAATCTAAATTATAAGCAACTCCATCATCACACTTAACTGTTTCAAAAAATATTTCGTTTTTTTCCATCTGATGATCCTTTTAAGAAGTGTAACTTTTATTTTACCCTATTTTTAAATATTGTATATACTAAAATGGTAAATAAATTTTATTTATAAGTTCTTTATACTCAGATTTTACACATGAATCACTTGTTATACCACCACCACTTTTATAAATTAGCTTTTCATTTTTATCTTTTTGAATAAATCTTATCATCACACTACTATCAAAATTTTTACCATCAAAAACTCCAAAAACTCCTGTATAATACTCTCTATCGTAGTTTTCTATTCTTTTTAAAATCTCTACTGTCTTTTTTTTAGGTGTTCCAGTAATAGATCCAGCTGGTAAAAGTTTTGATAAAATATTGCCAATATTTTCATTCCAGTTACTATTTAATTCTCCAGAAATTTGAGAACTTACTTGTAAAAGAGTATTATTATTTGTAGCAACTTTTTCTATATATCTAAATTTATCAACTCTTACTTTTGAAGCAACTTGCGACAAATCATTTCTTAACAAATCAACAACCATAATATGTTCTGCCATTTCTTTCTCATCATCTAAGATTTTTTGTTTTGCATTAGCTATAGATGCATCAATTGTTCCTTTCATTGGAAAGGTGTAGATTTTGTCATTAGAAATTTTTACAAACCTTTCAGGAGAAAAACATACAAACTCATCTTTATATTTTAATTTAAATTTTGCTTTTGACTTATTATATATTTCTTGCAAAGATAAGTTTGTTTTTATTTTTGTAGGAGCAGTTAAGTTTAGTAAATAGCTATTGCCGCTTTTAATCTCTTCTTGAACTTGTAAAAATTTTTGTTTATACTCTTCAAAACTAATAGGAAATTTTTCCAATAAAAACTTTTGTTTAGAAGGTGTAAAGTTTTCACAAAATTCAAACTCAATATCCAAAGGCAGATTGCTGAGTGGTTCAACAACAAACTTTTTTAAATCATATGATATCATAAAAAAAAATGGCTCTTTTAAAGAGCCATATTTATTTAAAAGCTTAATAAATTCTATATTCAAAACTATCCTAAAAGTTTTTTCAGAACAGCCATTCTTACAGCAACACCATTTGTTACTTGCTCTAAGATTTTATTTCTTGGATCTTTTAACATTTCATCACTTATGTCAATATTTCTATTTACTGGTCCTGGATGAAGAAGTAAAATATCTCTGTCTTTAAAAGTATCTTTTGTTATACAATAGTCTTTTGCATAATCACTTAATGACTCAAAATATACTTGATCGTGTCTTTCTAGTTGAGTTCTTAAGCTCATAACTACATCAACTTCATCTATTACTTCATCTATACTTTCATATTGTCTATATTCATCAGTATCAGTATATTGAAAACACTTTGGAGCAATAAAAATAACTTCTATACCAAACTTTGGAAGAAGTTTTCTATTTGAACCAGCCACTCTTGAAGATTTTACATCTCCTACAATAGCAACTTTTCTACCTTCAACATCCCAATTAAAATGCTCCAAAATTGTAAATAAATCAAGAAGTGCTTGTGTAGGATGAGCATGTGTTCCATCACCTGCATTTATAATTGGGCAATCTACATGATTAACTAAGCTACCAGGAAGTCCACATTCAGAGTGTCTTATAGTAATTGCATCTGGTCTCATTGCATTAATGTTTGCAATTGTATCAAATATAGTTTCACCTTTACTTCTTGAACTTTGTCCAACATCTAGTGAAATTACTTGAGCTCCTAGTCTTTTTGCTGCCATTTCAAAAGCACTTCTTGTTCGTGTTGAGTTTTCAAAAAATAAATTTACAATAACTTTATCTTGCAAAATATGATTTGATTTTTTTTCTTTGAAAATTTTAGCATCTTTATAAATTTCGATTATTTCTTCTTTAGAGAAGTCTGAAGTAGTAATTAAGTGTCGCATACAAGCCCTTGTTTTTGATTTTTATTTTATCAAAAGTGCGATTAAAATAGATTTATAAACTTAAAAATTAGTTCATATTTGGATTTAATTTTAACAACACTAAATCAGCAATTATATTTCCTAAAAGGGTTAAAAATGCTCCAATAATAAGTATGCCCATAATCACTGGATAATCATGACTTAAAGCACTTTGGTAAAAAAGTAAACCCATTCCATCAATTGAAAAGATTGACTCTAAAATCACACTTCCTCCTATAACACCTGGTAAAGACAAGCCTAAAAGTGTGATAACAGGAGGGTATAAGTTTGGTAAAATATAATACCTTAAAATCTCTTTTTGAGTAAGACCTCTAGCTTTTGCAAAAAAGATATAATCACTTTTTAAAATCTCAATAGTAAGTGACCTAATATACAAAGTCAAGCTTCCAATTCCACCAAAAACTATAACCAAAATAGGCAAAACCAAATGCCAAGCCATGTCTAAATAATAATCTATCCCAGTTAAATTTGAACTTGAATGAAGACCTGCTACAGGTAACCACTCTAAGTAAAGAGAAAAGACTAATACAAGTAAAAGTGCTAGATAAAACGAAGGCATAGAAAAACTAAGAAGAGATAACTGCCCTGCAAATTTATCAAATTTACTATCTTTACTTAGTGCAGCTTTTATTCCTAAATAAAGTGAAACTATAAAAACCAAAATCATACTTATAATATTTATAGTAAGTGTAATAGGAATTCTCTTTAAAATTTCATCTTTTACCATAGTACCACTTGCAAATGAAATACCAAAATCAAGCCCTAAAATAGCCCAAACCCAAGAAAAATATTGTACATACAAAGGTTTATCAAGTCCATAAATAGATTTTAAATGTTCAATTGACTCTTGAGTAATATTGGGATTTAGCTCACCACTTGCAAAAAATGAGTTTGGAGCCAGATTAATAGCAACAAAAGATATAAGACTAATAATAAATAGCATTACAAAAATATATATTAATTTTTTAAAAAGTAGTTTCAAAATCTCTCCGTTAAATACAATTATTTATAATATCAAAATTATTATAAAACTACTTTTTAAATAAAAAATAATTCTGTTATAATGTCAATCATAAAAAAACATAGGTAAAGAAATGATAGGTATAGATATAGTAAATATTCAACGAATAAAAAATCTTATGGAAAAATTTCCACAAAAAGGTTTAAAAAGATTTTTAAATGAAGATGAAATTTTACTTGTAAAATCACCTCAAACAGCAGCTGGATTTTGGGCAACAAAAGAGGCAGTTAGTAAGGCTTTGGGTTGTGGGATAAGTGGTGATTGTGGGTTTCATGATATTATTATTTCTAAAACAAAGAGAAATGCACCTAAAGTAAAGCTTTCTAAAAAAGTAAAAAAGAGATTTAAAGTAAAAAAAGTGAGCGTTAGTATCACTCACGATAGTGGTTTTGCTATAGCTGCGGTTATTTTAAAGTAGTTTTGTAAATTCTATAAGAAGCGATACAAGAGAGGTTGATTACTCCTCTCTTTTTGTCCTTTTAGTATAATTTAGTTGCATAAACTAAACATATTAAAAGTAGTATCGCGATTTTTAGAAACATGGGAAAGTTCCTTTCATAGCACTCCCACCCAACACTACCCACATAAAAAAAGGTAAGGTTATAAACTAACCCTACCTTTTCAGTGCCATCTATCGGCTAATCACTTCCGAAAGACTATCCCATGTTTTCGGAAATGATTATAGTAAAAATTGGAAATAAAGTCAATAGATTTGTCTTGTGGACAAGTCCACGTATTATTTTTACTATAACTCTTAACTTCTTTCTTTTAAAAGAAACAAACTTCCATACTTTTTTATAAAAGTATGCAAAAACTTGGAGCTATGAAGGATTTTTTCACGCTATAAAACCCATACGCTCCGATTTTGACTTCCTTCAGCCGTGCTAAAGCACATGGCTTTTGGT
>CAYJFN010000005.1:10499-21928 GCA_964369325.1 uncultured Arcobacteraceae bacterium | reverse complement strand
TTTTTTATTCCTTTAGTTTTCTTTTTATTACTAGCTTATTTTAATGGCTTTTTATTTGATTTTATTCAAGCTATATTTGAAACTATTTACACATATACTAACTTTATTATGTATTTTTACTTATTTCCTACATTCAAGCCATAAGTGTAATAAGATTGACTAAATTATGCCACTAATTATTTCATCAATACTTAAAATAGTATTTTATCTGTTAAATTTTTCTTAGTCTATCTTGATGATATTTTAGATATTACTATTTTTAAATTATTTCAAAAGAACAGTTTTATGTAACATGCGTCACTGAAAAAAGATTTTATTTATATTAAAATTCTTTTACATTTAAACACAAAGGACAAAACATGAAAAATTTTAAATCTTTAACACTTGGCTTAATGCTTCTATTAGGTCTTGCAACTTATTCTAATGCTGCAAGTATGGATAAAAAAATGGACAAAATGAACAACAATATGTCTAAAAAAGAAATGATGAAAGATTCATCTATGTCTTCAGTTACTTACAATCACCAACAATTATTCGTAACTGATTTTACTACTTATTAATACCTTTTTTTCAAAACTTTCTTCCTTTTATATCCTCCCCAAAGATCCTATTTCTTTGGGAATGGAGAAGATACAAGTAAAGTTTTAATTAAATTGTCTAAATATATTGTTAAGTTCAAGGTAAGTATGAGTAGTATTTTATATAAATAGATTATTAAAAAAGTGCGAGTAATTACTCACACTTAGTATATGGTAAAATTAATTTTTTGATTCAAAAATCTTTATTGAAACAATTCCATCTTCTTGATTAATTGCATCTAAAGCTTCAAAACTTGCATCATCTCCATCTTCGATTCCTCCAAATACTGTGTGTCCTCCATCTAAATGAGGGCAAGGAACAAAGCATATGAAGAATTGACTTCCACCTGTATTTCTTCCCGCATGAGCCATAGATAAACTACCTTTATTATGTATTTGTTTATCAGCATTAGTTTCGCATTTAATAGCCCACCCTGGACCACCCATTCCACTTCCTTCAGGACAACCGCCTTGAGCCATAAATCCTTTGATTACTCTGTGAAAGTTTAATCCATCATAAAATTTATCATTTGCAAGTATTGCAAAGTTTGACACTGCTTGTGGAGTTGCTTCTGGATATAGTTTTATCCAAATTGTTCCATTTGTTGTTGTGATTTTTGCATATTGGAATTTTGCTAACTCTTCAGCACTTAAATCATACTCTTTAATCTCTTTTCTAAATCCAAACATTTTAAGTTCCTTTTTTTGATTTTCGCAATTATACTATGAAATCATTAAATAATAGTTATAAATTGTTATTAGGTTCAGGTGTTAGATAGTTTAGTTTTACAAGGTTATTAACTACTTCTTTAAATACAGGTGCAGCAGATTGTGAGGCATAGTAGTGATACCAATATTTTCCTTTACTGTTTGGATTTATAACAGTAACCCCAATTGTGTATTTGTTATTTTTATCATTAACAAATCCAAAAAAAGAACTAATATATTTTTTTTGATATCCTCCACCACCAGCTATTTGTGCAGTTCCAGTTTTTCCACCAATTTCAAGGCCATCTATTTTTGCACTTTTTCCTGTTCCTTTTTCAACAGTTTTTATGAGTAATTCTTTCATTTCATTTGCGCTTTGTTTTGAAATCACATCTTCTAGTTCAGATTTAATTATATTAGTTGATTTATTATCATTTGTAACTAGTTTTGATACAAGTTGAGGAGTTACTGATTTTCCTTCATTGTTAAAAACACTATAAGCTTTTAGTATTTGCATAAAAGTTGCTGTCATTCCTTGCCCATATGAAACAGTTGCTTTAAAAACATTATCTTTGTTTTGTTTTTCACCTGCACTTAATCTATATACTTCTGGAATATATCCAACAGCTTCTGGACTTAAATCAATTCCTGTTTTCCTAGTAAATCCAAATTTATTATAGCCATCACTAAATTCTTGACCAGAAAGCCTTTGTGCTAGTTGAAGAGTTCCTATGTTTGATGAAAATATTACAACATCTTCAAGTGTTAAGTAGTGTTTTTCAAATTGGTGGTCATCTTTGATGGTAAATCTACCTAATTTATATCCACCTTTTGGATATCCTTTTGGACCTAATTTTCCTTCATTGTGCGCAAAAAATAGTTCATTTTCTTTAATTCTTTGCTTATCCATAACAAGCGATATGGCAATTGGTTTTATAATTGAGCCAGGTTCAAATTGATATTCAATAGCTTTTACATTTAAATTAGGGATATCTTTTTGTAATATTTTTTCAGGATTAAATCTATTTGAAGTAGCTAATGTTAATATTTTTCCAGTAGAACTTTCCATAACAGAAACAATAATTTCATCTGCTTTAAATTTTTCTTTATAAAAATCCAATTGCATTTCAATGTTTTTTTGAAGTTTCAAGGGAATATTTAAAACAAGGGAAGTTCCATTTTCTTTATTTTTTATTGTTGAATCTTTATTAAAAGAAATATAAGAAAGAACGTCTCTATCTCCTTTTAAAACACCATCTTCAAAATCATTTAAAACTTGATTGTAACTTTTTTCAAGTCCTTTAATTCCATTTACTCTTGTTTTTTCATTTTCAGATTCATATTTTGTAACATAGCCAATAGTTGGAGTAAGTGAATCCTCATAAGAGTAAATTCTTTTTTCACCACTTTCAACAACATCTAATGCTGTTAAAATTCTACTGCCTCCTATATTTAAAGCTTTAAAGACTTTTAATTTTCTTAATTTATAGTTTAACTCTTTTAAGTTTTTGGCTGTTTTTGAATCAATAGCATACGAAAGAACTATTGGCCCTTTTTTCTTTTTTAAAGAATCATTTATTTTTTTTGCTATTTTATTTGCTGGAATATTACTATATATACTAAACAGTTCTATAAAAAGTTCTTTTTTATTAATATCCAAAAATCTTGTATCAATAGTTGCCTTGAAGGCTTTTGTAGAAGAAGATATTTTAAAGTTATCATTACTTAAAATATTTCCTCTTACTGCTAACTCTTTTTTTGTAGTTTCTAAAGATGGCAACCTTCTTTCTTTTGTAGCAGAGTTGTAAACTGAAAAAATTAAAACAATTAAAAGAAGTGACAAAAATAGAAATAAAAGTGCAATTTTTTTTGTTTTACTGATATTTTCTTGATTTTCTTGATTTTTTGAAGACATATTTATCCATAATGTAATATAATGCGAAAATGAATTCTACCCAAAAAACCATTAAATCCAAAAAAGAAGTTTTTTATGAACCTGATTATTTTTTGTTTATAATTGCTTCAATTTTAATTATTATAAGTATGCTATTTTCTTACTCGTTATCTGCATATACGGTTATTTTTTATGAATATAGCAATTTTCATTTCTTTATGAGACAGTTTTTGGTTGGTGTTTTTTCAATTGCTGTGATGTGGGGAGTTTCTTATTTAAATCCATATAAAACTTTAAAGTTTATTGGAATGGGTTCATTTACATTTTTTTTACTGATTATGATTGCAATGCCATTTTTACCTAGTTCTTTAGTTACAGAAGCAGGAGGAGCAAATAGATGGATACGATTGCCATTTTTCTCATTGTCACCAGTAGAGTTTTTTAAAATTGGATTCGTATATTTTTTAGCATGGAGTTTTAGTAGGCGTGTTTATGATAAGCCAACTAAGATGAAGTGGAAAGATGAAATGATTTTAGTTCTTCCGTATTTTGGAGTTTTCTTACTTATAGTTTTTATTGTTGCTTTCATGCAAAAGGATTTAGGTCAAGTTGCATTAATGGGTATTATTTTATTTATCATGTTAATTTTTGCAAATAGAAGTGCTAAGTTTTCATTTTCTCTTATAGGTGTTGCAGTTGGTGGTTTTATAGCACTTATTTTAGCTGCTCCCCATAGAATTATAAGAATCCAAAGTTGGTGGAGTATGGTTCAAGATACTATTTTATCTTTTTTACCAGATGTTGCGGCCGACTACTTAAGAATAAAAGAGTTTCCAGAGCCCTATCAAGTATCTCATTCATTAAATGCCATTTTTAATGGTGGGTTTAGTGGAACAGGGCTTGGCGAAGGAAATATCAAATTAGGCTTTTTAGCAGAAGTTCATACAGATTTTATTTTAGCAGGAATTGCAGAAGAGACAGGGTTTTTAGGATTTACTTGTGTAGTTTTACTAATAGGTACAATAGTTTTTAGAATATTAAAAATAAGTAGACGAGCAAATAATCAAATATTTCATTTATTTACATTGGGGATTGCATTAATGATTATTTGGGCATTTTTAATTAATGCCTATGGTATTTCTGGAATAATTCCAATCAAAGGTATAGCAGTTCCATTTCTAAGTTATGGAGGTAGTGCACTACTAAGTATATCTATAGCTATGGGATTAGTATTAAGTATAAGTAGAACAGTTGATTTAAAACAAAAGGAACAAAGTTGAGTACAATTATAATAACAGGTGGAGGAACTGGAGGACATCTAAAAGTAGCAGAAGTATTTATGCAAGAATTATATGAAAGAGGACATAAATTAATCTATATTGGCTCAACTAATGGACAAGACAAAAAGTGGTTTGAGCATCAAGATAAATTTGATAAAAAGTTTTTTTTGGAATCAAAAGGAGTTGTAAATAAAGGATTTTTTGGAAAAATAAAAGCACTTTTTCAGATTGCAAAACTTACTTTAAAATGTAGAGCTATTATAAAGCAAAACAATGTTACAAAAGTTATTTGCGTAGGTGGATATTCTGCAGCAGCAGCTACTTTTGCTTCAATTATTACAAAAAACTGCAAGCTATATATTCATGAGCAAAATTCACATATAGGAAAATTAAATCAAATTAGTTCAAAGTTTGCAACAGAATTTTTTTCTTCATATTTATACAGCTCAAAAATAAAAGATTATCCAGTAGATTTAAAATTTTTTCAAAATGCAAGAATAAGAAAAGAAGTAAAAACGGTTATTTTTTTAGGTGGCTCACAAGGAGCAAAAGGTATAAATGAATTTGCACTAAAAGTTGCTACAAGATTAAAAGAACTAGGAATAAATATCATTCATCAAACAGGAAAAGATGAGTTTTGTAAAGTAAAACAAAACTATGATGATATGAATATAAAAGCAGATGTTTTTGATTTTTGTAACAATATTGAACAGAAAATGCAAAAAGCAGATTTTGCAATAAGTCGAGCAGGAGCTTCAACTCTTTGGGAACTAAGCGCAAATGGCTTACCAACACTTTATGTTCCATACCCACTTGCAGCAGGAAATCATCAATTCTTTAATGCAAAGTTTTTAGTAGATAAAAAATTGGCATTTTTAAAAAAACAAAATGAATTAGATGAAAACTATTTTTTTGAGTGCTTAAATGAAGATTTGCAAACAATAAGTAAAGAATTAATAAATATTATTAAAAAGAATGGTATAAAAGAGATTGTAGATGTAATTTTAGAAGAGAAATAATTTTATTTACAAAATAACGAAATTTAATCTCTTTATGCTAAAATAGCGAAATTATTACAAAAATTGGAGAAAAATTTGTTAAAGAAATTTATGGCACTCTTTTTTATAATTTGCTTATATAGTGCTAATGCAAAGCAAATGTACTCTTTAAAAGATATTATTTTAAATAAGCAAAATGATTACTACACAATTGTGTTAGCAACAGTTTTGCCATCAAATGACTATAAAAGCTTTATTGAAAACAATGAGATAGATTACAATTCAATAGCTTATAATTTTGGACAAAAAGAAAAATATGTAAAAATCATTTTTGGAGCATTTAAAAGTTATGAAGAAGCTTTTGAACACTTAATAGAGTTAAATACTAATCTACTTGCAAACAAACCATATATAGAAAAAGTTAATAAGCATATTTCCCTTTTTTATAAATATAACAACAAGCTTTAAAATGACAATTACACAATCTTTTGAAAAATTAGACAATATACAAATAGCAGGTGTTATTCTTAGACCAAACTCTCCTGAAATAAAAGAGACATATTACCAAATAAAAGAAATATTTAAAATAGCAAATATAGACACAATTTTGGAAAAATCAAGTGCAGAAATGATTGATATTAGTAATGGATTAGAGTTTGAAGAACTTTGTAAAAGTTGTGATTTTTTAATATCAATTGGTGGTGATGGAACCTTAATATCTGTTGTTAGAAGAAGTTTTAGATATGATATTCCAGTTTTAGGTATTCATTTAGGTACATTAGGATTTTTGACAGATATAAAACTAGACGAACTACCATCTTTTTTGAAAAACCTAGAACAAAATAAATATAGAATTGATAAAAGAATGATGATAAAAGGAAGTGTTAACAATAGTAACTTTGTTGCTTTTAATGACATAGTTATTTCAAGAAAATCAGTAACAAACATGTTAAGAATAGATGCAAAAATTGATGGAAAGTTGTTTAATAGTTATTATGGTGATGGTTTGATCATCTCAACACCAACAGGCTCAACTGCATATAATCTTTCAGCGGGTGGACCTGTGGTTTTCCCTTTAACTAATGCTTTTATAGTAACACCAGTAGCAGCTCATAGTTTAACACAAAGACCTCTTGTTTTACCAGCAGATTTTCAAATAGAGTTTTTAGTAACAGATAGTTTAGGTGCAGTTGTAATAGTTGATGGACAAGATATTTATGAAGTAGAACAAGGTGAAAGTATAAAAATAGCGATTGCAGACAAAAAAGCAAAACTTATTCACAAAGAAGAAAGAGATTATTTTGAAGTATTAAACAAGAAACTTCAATGGGGAAATTAGAGTGATTAGCAGAATTTATTTAGAAGAATTTTTATCTTTTGAAAAAGTAGATTTAGAGTTTGAAAAAGGGCTTATGGTATTTACAGGGCCAAGTGGTGCTGGAAAATCTATTTTAATGGAGGCATTTTTGTCTTTATTTGCATATAAAGAAGCTAAAGCAAGACTTGGTGAATTGGTTATTGAAAATAGTGATTTAATATCTGATGATTTTATGATTGAAAAAGAAGATGATATTGTGTTAAAAGCAATAAAAAAGGATAAAATAAGGCATTTTATAAACAATCAAACTGCATCAAAAAAAAGTCTTGCTGAATTATCTTCAAAACTTGTAAAATTTTTACACTTAAAAGACACGAGTGATTTTGAAAGTTCAAATTTAGTATGTTTTTTGGATAGATTAATTGAAGCTAACGATGATTCTTTTAATGAATTCAAAAATAAATTTCTTCAATGCTACAATGAATTTAAACAAGCAAAAAATAGATTAAAGAGCATAGAAGAAGATGAAAAAAAACTTGATGAACTAAAAGAATTTACAAAGTTTGAGATAGAAAAAATAGCTTCAATAAATCCAAAAATTGGTGAGTATGAAGATTTAAACGTTATAAAAAGAAACTTATCAAAAAAAGAGAGAATTCAAGAAAACATCAAAAGTGCTTCTGAAATATTCAAGCATACAAATAGTGTCTCGCAAGTTTTAGAGCTTTTGGAAGTAGATTCTAGTTTTTTTGATGAAGCTATTAATGAACTGACAAATCAATTTGAAAGAGCAAATGATAGTTTAGAAGAGCTTGAAGATATAAATATAGAAGAAATTTTAGATAGGATTGAAAAGCTTTCTAATTTACAAAAAAAATTTGGCTCTATTGAAGAAGCTTTAGAATACAAAAAGAAAAAAGAGGATGAATTGTTAACTTATGAAAACATAAGTTTTGAAAAAATTAAGCTTCAAAAAAAAGTTTTAATGTTAAAAGAAGAAGTGCAAAGTTACAGTGCTCAATTAACTAAAAAAAGAAAATTTGCTTCTAAACAATTAGAGCAAAGAGTAAATTTTTATTTACAACAATTATATTTACAAAATGCAACTATAACAGTTGTAGAAAAAGATTTAGATGAAACAGGTTGCGATGCTATAAAATTTGAATTGAATTTGGTTGATTTAAAAGCTATTAGTTCTGGAGAGTTTAATAGATTAAGATTGGCTTTACTAACTGCTATGAGTGAAATAGATATTGTAAATAGTGGGATACTATTTTTAGATGAAATTGATGCTAATGTAAGTGGAAAAGAGAGCAGTGCTATTGCAAAAGTTTTAGAAACTTTGTCTAAAACTTATCAAATATTTGCAATATCTCATCAGCCACAATTAACAGCAAGTGCCAAACTACATTATTTGGTGGACAAAAAAAATGAAAAATCATTTGTAAAAAAATTAAATAATGAAGAAAAAATAATTGAAATTGCTCGTATGATAAGCGGAGAGAATATTACTCAAGAAGCAAAAGACTTTGCTTTTAATCTCTTCAAAAAATAATTTTTATTAAAGCAAGGCAACTATAAATAAAAATAATTATTTAATTTTATATTTTATATTGACTTTTTAAGATATATGAGAGTAGAATGTAGTATTTATTATTCGGAGGTGTAGAGTGCTTACTAAACTATCTATTAAGTTTAAGTTAATTGCATTGTCTATTTCTGCAATTATTATTGTTGCGTTTATTGTTGGAGCAAATGCAATATTTTCAATTAATAATTTAGCAGATGAAAATATTAGTGAATTTAAAGATGAAACTTATCAAAAAACTGAATTAGCTTTGAAAAACTATGTTTCTATTGCTATGACAATGATAGATTCGTATTATCAAAGAACAACAAAAGCTAATTTGAAAAAAGAGTTAGAACCTTATTTAAAACATCAAACTGACTTTTTATTTTCTATTTTGGAAGCTGAGTATAATCAATATAGTGGATTAATTCCAGAAGACGAGCTCAAACAAAGATTATTAAATATCATTAACTCTACAAAATATGAACACTCAGGTTACTTTTGGGTAAGTGATACAAATGCTTTTATGATAGGACACCCAGATGATAGATTTGCAAACAAAAATTTGTATGATTTTAAAGATAAGAGTGGAAAATTGCTTTTTAAAGAGTTTGCTGAGCTTGCAGTTAAAAATGGTGATGGATTTGTAGAACATGCAATAACAAATCCAGCAACTAAAAAGGAAGAATATAAAGTTACATATGTAAAGCTTTTTAAACCTTTTGGTTTGGTAATTGGAACAGGTGAGTATGTAAGCAATGTTGAAAATAATTTAAAAGCAGAAGCATTAAAAGCTCTTAATCAAATGAAATATAATGGGGCATATGGCTACTATTTTGTTATGAATAGTGAAGCAGTTATGATTAATCATCCAGTTGATAAAAATGCTATTGGTAAAAATTTTGCAAATGTTCAAGATAATAATGGAAAATATTTTTATAAAGAATTTGTAGTAGTAAGTAACCAAAATAGTAATGGTGGAGTTGTTGATTATTTATATAAACAATCAGATGGTAAAATTATTCCTAAAATAGCATATACACAAAAATTTGGTCCATGGGATTGGATTATTGGAACAGGTGCAAATGTTGAGGATATTGAAGCAGAAATTGCAGATATGATTACAGATAATAAAGCTGGAATAAGTAAAGTTACAACATCAATAACTATTTATACAGTAATTAGTATTTTCATTTTGTATTTTATTGCAAGCTTCTTATTAAAAAGAACGATTATATCTCCTCTAGAGAGATTAAATGCTGCTGTTAAAAATTTAATGACAAGCAAAGAAGATATTAAGAAAACAAATGAAGATGAAATTGGAAATATTATCGATAGCTTTAATGCATATTTAAATGTACTAAAAGCAAATGCAAAGCAAGATAGTTTAGATATAAAAGAAATAGATGATGTAATTTCTAAAGTAAATAACGGATTTTATTCTTACAGAATTATTAATAATTCAAACAATGAATCAATTGAAAAATTAAGAATTTCAATTAATTCAATGATTGAACAAGCTGAAAACAGCTTTTCTCAGATAAATGAAAATCTAATAGAGTTTGTAAAATCAAATTACAAATTAAAACATGAAGTTAAAGATGATAATGGAGCAATGGTTGCTTCTTTAGCAAAAAGTACTGCATTAGTTGCTCAAAATGTTTCAGAGTTTTTATGTATGATTAATAATGCTGGCGATAGTTTAAATGAAAATACAAAAGTGCTATCACAATCTGCGAATTCACTATCAACATCTGCAAATGAACAAGCCGCTTCTTTAGAAGAGACTGCAGCTGCATTAGAACAAATTACAAGTAATGTAAAACAAAACAATGAAAATGTTGTTCAAATGTCAATGCTGGCAAATGACTTAAATGACTCTGCAAAAGTTGGACAAAGCTTAGCAACTAGAACAACACAAGCTATGGAGGATATTGACACACAAGTTAATTCAATAAATGATGCAATTACTGTAATTGACCAAATTGCATTCCAAACAAATATTCTTTCTCTTAATGCTGCAGTTGAAGCAGCAACGGCAGGTGAAGCTGGAAAAGGATTTGCAGTTGTTGCCCAAGAAGTAAGAAACCTTGCAAGTAGAAGTGCTGAAGCTGCAAAAGAGATTAAAGCTATTGTTGAAAGTGCAACAAATAAAGCGAATGAAGGAAGGCTTATTGCTGATGAAATGATTAGTGGATATAGTGAATTAAATCAAAAAATTAGTCAAACAATTGATTTAATTGCTGATGTATCAAACGCAAGTAAAGAACAAGAATTAGGAATTGTTCAAATAAATGATACAGTTACATTATTAGATCAAGCAACGCAAGTTAATGCATCTTCTGCAACAGATATTAATCGATTATCTAATGAGGTTAGAGCTTTATCTGAAAGATTGATAAATGTTGCAAATAAAGCAGAATATGATAGAAGTAAAAACAATCAAACTTGTGATGTTGATATGGTATTTCAAATAGCAAAGCTTAAAAATGATCATATAGTTTTTAAAAATAATAATTTCTCTAAATTAGTAGCAAAAGGTGTTCCTTCTTGGAAAGTTACAAATGAAAATGAGTGTAATTTAGGTGCATGGATAAATGAACAAGAACTAAAAGGTGCACATTTTACAAAGACTCAAATTTGGACAGAACTAAAAATTGCTCATGAAGAAGTTCATAGTGGAGTTCAAAAATATATAGATCAAAATGCTGACTACAATGAGTGCAAAATTTTGGAAGATACATCTTTAAGTCTTGAAGTAAGCATGTCTAAAGTATTTCACCTATTAGATGAGATTAAAATAATAAATTGTAAAGAACTATCAAATAGTTCAAAAGCTTCACAGGTTGAAGTTTCGATTCCAAAAAAAGAATTACAAGTAGAAAAAAAACCAGTAGTTTCAAAAACTAAAGTAGTGCAAGATAGTAAACCTAAAACTACAATAGTAGTGCCTAAGCCTAAAGTAATAAATGCAAGCACACCAAAAATTGAACCTGAAATTATTACATCTAAAATTCAAAATGATGATGAATGGGAAAGCTTTTAAGCTTTTCCATATTCTCAAATACACAACCAACCTATTT
>CAYJFN010000005.1:0-10399 GCA_964369325.1 uncultured Arcobacteraceae bacterium | reverse complement strand
GAATGGGAAAGCTTTTAAGCTTTTCCATATTCTCAAATACACAACCAACCTATTTATATTTTAATATATCTAAAATTTTTGATATAATTGCGAAAAAATTAGAGAGTGCAAAAGCACAAGGAATATAATGAATAAAATAGAACTATTAAGTCCAGCAGGAAATCTTGAAAAATTAAAAATAGCATTTGCTTATGGAGCAGATGCAGTTTATGGAGGAGTTAGTCACTTTAGCCTAAGAATTAGAAGTGGAAAAGAGTTTACATTTGAAACTTTTAAAGAGGGAATTGACTATGCTCACTCTATGGGAAAAAAAGTTTATGCAACAATAAATGGCTTTCCTTTTAACTCACAAATAGAGTTATTAAAAAAACATATTGTACAAATGGCAGAGCTAAAGCCAGATGCATTAATAGTTGCAGCTCCTGGAGTTGTTAGGTTATGTAAAGAGTTAGCTCCAGATATTCCTGTGCATCTTTCAACACAAGCTAATGTTATGAATTATTTAGATGCACAAGTATATTATGATATGGGTGTGCGAAGAATAATAGCTGCAAGAGAGATTAGTTTAAAAGATGTAAAAGAGATAAAAAAAAGACTTCCTGATATGGAAATAGAAATTTTTGTACACGGATCTATGTGTTTTGCATATAGTGGTAGATGTTTAGTTAGTGCAGTTCAAATGGGAAGAGTACCAAATAGAGGAAGTTGTGCAAATGACTGTAGATTTCAATACACTTTATATGCTGCAAACGAAGACCATGGAACACTATTTAGACTTGAAGAGGAAGAAGGAGTTGGTACATATATTTTCAATGCAAAAGATATGAACTTAGCAAATCATGTAGATGAAATTATAGCTTCAGGTGCAGTTGATTCTATTAAAATTGAAGGAAGAACAAAATCACCTTATTATGCAGCAGTAACTGCATACACATATAGACAAGCAATTGATGATTTTTATGCAAATAGTTTTGATGCAACTAAATATCAAAAAGAGTTAGCGACTACAAAAAACAGAGGGTTTACAGACGCTTATTTAATACATAGACCTTTTGAAAAAAATGATACACAAAACCATGATTATGCTTTAAGCAAAGGAAGCTTTGAAGTAAGTGGTTTAGTTTGTGAAGACGAAGAACATTTTATGTGTAAATATAAAACTTATCCAAATGAAGATATAGAAATTTTTGCTCCATTAAATGCTAAAATACAAACTTGTGATAATGAAATTGGCTCAATAAAAAAAGATGAAAATGGAAAATATTATATAAATTTTAAAAAGATTGTTACTGAAACAAACAAAGAGTTAGAGTCAGTTCATAGTGGAAATACAAATAAAATTAAACTTCCAACAAAATTGCCTTATTTAACAATATTTAGAATAGAAAATGATGAAGAAGAGACTTGTTGTAATAAATGATTCGTTTTAGTGTAACAAAAAGTGTAAATATAAAATTATCAGATGCTACTTTAGTAAAATACAGAAGATTTATTAAAAATAATCTATGGATAAATGAGAATATTTACTGCACTACTTATGATGATTTTAAAGATATTCAAAGAATTTTATCAAATATAAAACAAGATGTTTTTGAGTGTGAAGTTTTAGATGATGAGTATTTTAAAAAAACAATCATCTTTCCAAGAAGACTTGGAGTAAAGTTTGTTAATGAGTATGAAAAAGTAGAAGAGTTAAATGCAAATTTAAAAAAGCAAGAGCTTATTGTAAATACTACAATAACAAAAAAAGTTGATGGATATTTAGATAAGCAGATTAATTTATTTGATGATATGCTTACATTTAAAAGCGATATTCAAGTAGTAATTATAGGAGCTTGCAATAAAAACTTAGGTGAAATTATATGCTTTTGTAGTGCTATTAGAGTTTTATACTCAAAGCTTAAAGAGCATTGTGACACTCTTAAAATAGATATTTATTTACAAGGCTCAGCAAATAAAAACTATATAAAAAACAAAGAAATTTATGAAAGTTTTCCTTTTATAGACGAAGTAAAGCCTCTAAGTATAGGCATAAAAGAGCTTTGCAATTATGATTACTATATAGACACAAGCAGTTTCGAGCAATCAATATTTTATGAAGAGTTGCCTTATATTGATTTCTTTTTAAAACATTTTGGAATAGATTATAAAGAGATTGAATCAAATAAAAAGTACAATGAGCTACATTTAAATGATTATAAAGTCAATCCAAAATTACAAGAAAAATTAGAAAAGTTAAAAGAAGATGGAAAACTTCTTTTATTTCACCCATACACTGCAGATATTTTAAGAAGTATTCCAACTCAAAGTGCAAAAAAAATTCTTGATAAATTGACAAAATATTCAGAAGATTATACAGTTGTTACAACACTTAAAATTGATGGAGTTAAAAATGAACATTTTGTAGATTTATCAAGATACTCTAAAACTTTTTTTGATTTTGTTTATATTATTTCACAAATGGATTATGTTGTAAGTGCAGATACAGCAACTTATCATATTAGTGATGCATTTTTTATTCCTACTGTAGTTTTATTTAATAATGAAGAACTTATTGATAGAAGAATTAAATACTATAACTATGTAGAAACATTAGCAATAAAGACAAAAACAAAGAGCTTTTCAAAGTTTAAATTTAAAGATGATCTTTTATATATAAAAGATTATAAGGCTTGGGACAATCTTAAAATATCTAAGGTAATTAACTTATTAGAAAAAATTGGATAAAATAGCGAATTTTAAAGAAAGGATTATTATGAATTTTGTATCAATAATTATGGGAAGTAAATCAGATTATGAGATTATGAAAAACTGTGCAAACACACTAGAAGAGTTCAATGTAAAGTATGAGATGATTATATCTTCAGCTCATAGAAGTCCACAAAGAACAAAAGAGTATATAAAAAGTGCAGAAGAAAAAGGTGCAGTAGCATTTATTGCAGCTGCTGGAATGGCAGCACACTTAGCAGGAGCGCTTGCAGCAACTACAACAAAGCCAGTTATTGGTGTGCCTATGAAAGGTGGAGCAATGGATGGTATGGATGCTATGCTTTCAACTGTTCAAATGCCTTCAGGAATGCCTGTTGCAACTGTTGCACTAGGAAAAGCAGGGGCAATAAATGCAGCATATTTAGCAATGCAGATTTTAGCAATTAGTGATAAAGAACTAGCAACTAAACTATTAGAAGATAGAATTGTAAAAGAAAAAGCAGTTGAAACAGACTCTAAAGAGATTGAAGTAATTTTATAATTATGAATTTACCTGTTGCACTATTTACACTACCAAATTGTAAATGGTGCAATGAGGCAAAACTCTACTTAAAATCAAACAAGATTAGATATAACGAAGTAGATTTGACAAAAAACAAACAAGCATTAAAAGATTGTCAAAAGCATAAATGCAAAGGAGCTCCTGTCTTTTTGATAGGAAATCATTGGATTTGTGGTTTTGATAAAACAAAAATAAATAAAGCACTAGGAATAAAATAATGGTAACTTTTTCAGAACTTCTTTTAAAACTTCAGCAATTTTGGGCAGGACATGGGTGCAATATTGTTCAACCTTATGATATACCTGCAGGTGCAGGTACATTTCATCCTGCAACACTATTAAGAAGTTTAGATTCAAAACCTTGGAGTACGGCTTATGTAGCACCAAGTAGAAGACCAACAGATGGAAGATATGGAGAAAACCCAAATAGACTAGGCTCATACTACCAGTTTCAAGTTCTTATTAAACCAAGTCCAGCAAATATTCAAGATTTGTATTTACAATCTTTAGAGTTTTTAGGGCTTGATGTATCAAAACATGATATTAGGTTTGTTGAAGATAACTGGGAGTCACCAACTCTTGGAGCTTGGGGATTAGGTTGGGAAGTTTGGCTTGATGGTATGGAAGTTACACAATTTACATATTTTCAACAAGTAGGTGGACTTCCTTGTGACCCAGTTGCAGTTGAAATAACTTATGGAACTGAAAGACTTGCTATGTATTTGCAAGGAGTTGATACTGTTTTTGATATTGTATGGAATAAAAACGAGTTTGGTGTAACAACTTATAAAGATATTCACTTAGAAGGTGAAATAGAATTTTCAAAATATAATTTTGAAGTTGCAGATACTGCAATGTTGTTTAAACATTTTGATGATGCATTTAATGAGTGCAAAAGATGTTTAGATGCAGGACTTCCTCTTCCAGCTTATGATCAATGTATGGTAGCAAGTCATGCTTTTAATACACTTGATGCAAGAAAAGCAATCTCTGTTACACAAAGACAAAGTTATATTTTAAGAGTTAGAGAGTTAGCTCAAGGATGTGCAGTGTTATACAAAGAACAAGAACCACAAAGACTTAAAAGATTGGGTTATTAATCGTGCAAATAAAAGATATTTACCAATTTTTAAATGAGTTATCACCATTTGAACTACAAGAAAAATGGGATAACTCAGGACTACTTGTAGGTAATGAAAATAGTGAAATAAGTAAAGTTTACATTAGTTTGGATTTAGATGAAGAGTTGTTAAATAGTGTTGAAGAAAATTCATTAATTATTACTCATCACCCTTTGATTTTTTCACCTTTAAGAGCTATTAATTTTGACTCATTTGCTACAAAGAGTTTAAAAATATTAATTCAAAAAAATATTTCACTTATTTGTATGCATACAAATTTTGATAAAACTCACTTAAACAAATATGTAGCACAAGATATTTTAGGACTTGAAATTGTGTCAAGTAGTGAATATATTTGCTATGCAAATGTAAATGAGACTTTTGAAACTCTTTTAAGTAGAGTTGAAAACTCTTTAGGTTTAGATTATAAGAAATATGTAAAGTGCCAAGATAATATAAAAACAGTTGCATTGGTAACTGGTGCTGGAATGTCTTTAATAAATGAAGTTAAAGCAGATTGTTTTTTAACAGGTGATATAAAATATCACGATGCAATAGAAGCACAAAGTAGAGATATATCACTAATTGATATTGGTCATTATGAGAGTGAAAAACATTTTTCACCACTACTTTTTGGTCTTTGTAGTGAATATTTGAAAAAAAATAAAATACAAGCTATAATGTCAAATTCAAAAAACCCATTTATGTTTCAGTAATTTAAGGAGAAACGGTTGAATAAATATTTAGAACAGTTAGTAGAACTATCAAAATACGATAGTAAAATTAGTGCTTATGAGCCAAGAATAGAGACAGAAAAGAGTAAATTAACACTTTTTTTACAAACAGCAGAAACAATTCAATCGTCAATTGAAGCTGCAACAGTTGAGATTGAAGATTTAAAATCAAAAAAATCAAAAAATAACACGCATTTAGTAGAATTAAAGGCAAAACTAGAAGATATTGCAAAGAAAAATGATAGTATTCAAAATGAAAAAGAGCTAAAAGCTTTACAATTAGAAGAAGAGATTAATAAAGAACAAATTACATTTGCAAATGAAGAGATAGCAAGACTCGACACTTTGCTAGAAGCAAAAGAGGCTAATTTAGTTGAATTGCAAGAAAAGTTAACGCAAGAAAAAGAAGAGATTACAGAAGTTCAAGAAGCAGTTGATAATGCTATTGAAGCATTAAATGTAGATAGAAATGAAGTTTATCAACAAAGAGCTCAACTATTAGAAAAATTTGATAATAAGATTTTAACATTTTATGAAAAAATTAGAAGATGGGCAAAAGATACGGCTGTTGTTCCTGTAAGAAAACAAGCATGCTCTGGATGCTATATGAAAATAAGTGATAAATCTTATGCAGATGTAATCAAAGCAGAAGAGATTGTAAATTGTCCTCACTGTGGAAGAATTTTATATAAAGAAGTAGAAACTGAAGAGGCTTAATTTGAGCCTTTTTAGTATTTTATATTATTGCTTAGCTACAACTTTATATATTTTAGCACTTCCATATTTACTAATAAAGAAAAAAAATCCAAAATATAAAGATGCAATTCCTGCAAAATTTTTTTTAAAAAACAATCCTAGTTTTGAAAATAGCACTATTTGGTTTCACTGTTGTTCATTTGGGGAAACAAGAGCAATAAAGCCAATTATTGATGAATATAAAGATGAAGTAAATATCTCTGTTATTACAAATACAGGTTTTGAAGAGGCAACAAAATTAACACAAAATGTTAGATACTTGCCTTTTGAAATATTTTTGCCTTTTTGGATAAAAAAACAAAAAGCACTTTTTGTTATGGAGGCTGAACTTTGGTATATGCTATTTTTATGTGCGAAAGCAAGAGGAGTAAAGACATACTTAATTAATGCAAGAATTTCTGATAAGTCTTATAACTCTTACAAGAAATTTGCATTTTTTTACAAAAGAGTGTTCTCAAATATAGATAAAATATTTGCTCAATCAACTTTAGATAAGTTAAGATTGGAAGAGTTGGGGGCTAAAAGCGTAGAGGTTATTGGTAACATTAAATTAGCACAACTTCCAATTGCTACAAATAAATATACAAAACCAAATGAGTATGTTATAACTGCAGGTAGTACTCATGAAAAGGAAGAAGAGCTTATTTTAGATGCCTATGATAAATCTTTAGGAAAGCTAATAATTGTACCAAGACATCCAGAAAGATTTGACAAAGTTGATGGTTTAATAAAAGAGTTTATAAAAGATAAGAGTATCTCTTATCATAGATTTTCACAAAATGAGAGTTTTGAAAGTGATATAATTTTAGTAGATAAAATGGGTGAGTTAAACAATATCTATGAAATAAGTGATGCAGTAATATTAGGTGGTGCATTTGAAAAAATTGGTGGTCATAACCCAGTAGAGCCAGCTTTTTTTAATTGTGTACTTATAAGTGGTAAGCATATATTTAACCAAAAGCCACTTTTTGAAGCTATAGAAAATTATACTCTTATAGAAAAAGATGAGTTAAAAAGTCATATGAAAAAACTAAAAGAGTTAGACAAGGCAAAACTAATAAATATTGGTACAATTGATCCAATTATAAAGGAAATAAATGAAATATGATAAAGCATATAAACTTGTAGCGCAACAAGAAAAAATATCGAATTCAAAAGCAAAAGAGCTAATAGACAAAGGTTTGGTTTATGTAGGAAACAAAAAAATCTTAATAGCTCGTGGTGAAATTGGAGTTGACACAAGATTTAATATAAAAGAAGTTGCAAAAATAAAAGTTATTTTTGAAGATGATGATATTTTTGTTGTAGATAAACCAGCTTTTTTAACAACTGATGATATAACAAAAAAGTATGAAAATTATATTTTACTAAACAGACTTGATAAAGAGACAAGTGGCGTTATGCTATTTGCTAAAAATGAGGCTTTTCAAAAAAGAGCTATAAAAGAGTTTAAAGAAAATAGAGTTTATAAAGAGTATGTTGCTATTGTTGATGGTAAAGTAATAGAAGAAATCGAAATAGACAAACCTATTTTAACGCTAAAAAATAAAGGCGTTGCAAAAAGTAAAGTTGACCCAAAACTAGGGAAAAGTGCAAAAACAACTATTTATCCACTATTTGTTGAAGGAAATAAATCAAAAGTAAAAGTAGTGATTGATACAGGAAGAACTCATCAAATTAGAGTTCACCTAAATTATGCAGGTTTTCCTATTATTGGAGATGCTATGTATGGTAAAACGGCTGCAAATATTAAAAGAGTTTTACTTCACTCTAAAAAGACTTCAATATTTGACTATACTTTTGAAGCAAAAGAACCAAAAGAGTTTAATATTTTTGGACTAGGAAGTCAATAAATACAAATTAAGCTATATTTAAACTTTTAAAAATAAGAAGATACCTAAAATAGGGATTTTCTGTTTTTAATTAGTTTAAAAAATACTTAAAAATATCCATTCGTTTAATCTATAATAAAGAATAAATTATCTATAATTCCACACTTAATTAATTGGAGAGTTGTTTTGTTTGATGTTTTAACAAGTTCGTTTAGAAGTACTATTAATAAAATTCGATTTCAAGATGATATAACATCTTTAAAAAAGGCTACGACAGAGCTTAAAAAATCGCTTTTAAAAGCAGATGTTCACCATAAAACTACAAAAGAGTTAGTTACTAATGTTGAACTTTCAACAAAACAAATGGGAATTGGGCAAGAGTCATTTCTTAAAGCTTTACAAAAAGAGTTAACAGCAGTTTTAACAACTTCTGGAAACCAAGGTTTTGTATTTTCAAACACTCCTCCAACAACAATTTTAATGACAGGACTTCAAGGAAGTGGTAAAACAACAACTACTGGTAAATTAGCAAACTATTTAAAACAAAGAAAGAAAAAAGTTTTAGTAGCAGCTTGTGATTTACAAAGATTAGCAGCAGTTGAGCAATTAAGACAAATTGCACAGCAAATTGAAGTTGATATATATTTTGATGAAAATGAAAAAGATCCAGTAAAAATTGCAATTGAAGCAAAGAAAAAAGCTACAACTGGACTTTATGATGTTTTACTAATAGACACAGCAGGAAGACTTGCAATTGATGAAGAGCTTATGAATGAACTTTCAAAAGTTAAAGATGCAATCAATCCAAATGAAGTATTTTATGTTGCAGATTCATTAACAGGGCATGACGCAACTAGAACAGCAGCAGCATTTAAAGAAAAAATTGGAATAGATGGTGTTATTTTATCAAAATTTGATGGTGACACTAATGGTGGAGTTGCTTTATCGATTGCACATCAAGTAAATGTACCATTAAGATTTATTGGTATTGGTGAAAAAATGCCAGACTTAGAAGTTTTTCTTCCTGATAGAATTGTTGGAAGACTTATGGGTGCTGGAGATATTGAAGGACTTGCAGAAAAGACTTCAACACTAATTGATGCTAAAAAAGCAAAAGAGGTTAGTAAGAAGATTAAAAAAGGTGAGTTTAATTTTAATGACTTTTTAGAGCAACTTAATATGATGAGCAAACTAGGAAGTATGAAATCAATTATGTCTATGATTCCAGGTATGAATCAAATGGCAGGTCAGCTTAAAGATATGGATTTAGAAAACTCAAGTGAAATAGTTAGAATAAAAGCACTAATTGGCTCTATGACTCCAAAAGAGAGAGAAAATCCAGAGCTGATGAACCCAAGCAGAAAGAAAAGAATTGCAAAAGGTTCAGGATTAACAGAAGTACAAATAAATAAAGTATTAAAGCAGTTTAAAAATGCTTCTAAAATGGCAAAAAAACTATCATCAAAAGGTGGAATGAAAGGCTTGCAAAATATGCTAAGCCAAATGCAAGGCGGAATGCCTGGTGGAATGCCAAAAATTCCGCGATAAAAAGTCAAATAGTATTGAGTTGTAAACTTAAGTTCTGAGTTTAGAATTCAATACTATAAAATAAAACAAAAGGAAAAAAATGACAGCTATTAGATTAACAAGAATGGGAAGAAACAAAAAACCATTTTACAGAATCGTTGTAACAGATTCAAGAAAAAGAAGAGATTCAGGATGGATTGAATCAATTGGTTACTATAATCCAATTACAGAACCTAAAGTTCTTAAAATTGATGAAGAGAGATACAACTACTGGTTAAGCGTTGGTGCACAACCAAGCGAAAAAGTTAAAAAACTAGCAGCTTCTAAATAATTAGAAGTAAAAAAATGATTACGAATTTTATTGAAAACTATGCAAAATTAATTGTTAGTTTTCCAGAAGAGATTACAGTTACAAAAAATGTAATTGATGATACATTTGCTGAGATTATTATTGTTGCAAATAGTGCTGATATTGGTAAGCTTATTGGCAAAAATGGAAATATGATTAATGCTATTAAAACTATGGCAAATGGTTGCAAAGCTAAAGATGGTATTTCATATAAAATTCAAGTAATCTCAAGCTAGAAAGTTGTTTAAATTGAACGACAAAATATATGTAGGAAAACTAGGAAAAACAGTAGGTCTTGAAGGACTAATAAAAGTTCATATAGATACAGATTTCCCAGAGCAATTTAAAAAAGGAACTACATTTACTACTAACAAGGGTTTAACCCTTGTTGTAAAATCTTACAATGAAGATAGAGGTGTTATCAAATTTGAAAATATTGATTCAATTGATGATGCCAAAAAACTAATCAATCAAGAGCTTTTTTCTACTATTGAAGAGACAAGAAGAACTTGTAATTTAGATGAAAATCAATTTTTTTGGTTTGATCTAATTGGATGTGAAATTATTGACGATGAGTCTATTTTATTGGGTGTTGTAAAAGATATTCAAAGATTGCCTAGTAGTGATTATTTTGAAGTTGTTACTTCAAAAGAACTTCAAGACAAAGAGCTTCCTAGACTATTTTTAATTCCATATATCGACCTTTATGTGCAAAAAGTTGATGTAGATTCAAAAACTATTTATACAAAAGATTGCTTTGCTATTTTAGAGAACTCTTAAATTAGTTCTCAAAAATATTACATCTTGTTG
>CAYJFN010000004.1:0-22016 GCA_964369325.1 uncultured Arcobacteraceae bacterium | reverse complement strand
GCTTTTCGAGTGAAACAGCAGGAACTCCTGCCATAATAGGGTTTTCTTTAGAGTTTTCTAGGATTGATTTATTTTTTCTTGTAAGTTGAATATTAAGTAATTCTGCAATCTCTTTTGCTTTTCCAATTTGCTCAAACTCATTATTTACTTCATATACTTCAAAAAAAGTTCCTATTTCCATCAAAACTACGCAATTTTTTCCATACTTTTTTTCAAAATATTTTTGTAGCTTAAAATAGGTAATTGTTAAAAGTTCACCTTTGTTTTCTAAAAGTTCATTTACTTCATTTTGTATCATTTACTTACTATACCCAATCCAATCTCTTACTATTTTTCTATCACTCGTTGATAAGTTTGCATCTTTGTGCATATACATATATGAAGGTGGCGGCATAGCTGCATATACTGTCCTAAATATCTCTTTAAGTTTTTTTTGTTTATCTTCGCTTGAGTATTCTTCCCAAATTGAGAAGTTTAAAGTTTCTCTTCCACTTGTTACATTTTTGTATATCATAAATGAAATTGGAGCAATATTTGAATACCAAGGTAAATTTACCTCATTTGAATGACAATCATAACAAGCTCTTTTTAATATTTCTTTTATTTCTTGTGGTCCATTTATCTCTAGTGTAGGGTTTGCAGTTTTATTTATATGTTCTACTTGGATAAACTGCATAGCAACAAAAATAAATAGTATTATTAAAAAGGTTTTTTTCATATACCTTTTTCCTTGCTATGTTCTGCTTCATCTGCTTGAAGTTTTTCTTGTTTTGCTCTTTTTTTTGCTTTTATTCTATTTTTAAAAGTTGCTTCATAATCTTTTTGCTTAAAAATATTCTCTTTTGATAGTGAAATACCTTTCATATGAGATAAAGGAAAAGCAAAAGCAATGCCTTTTCCTGTAGTTGTAATATGAAGAGAGTGAATGATTGATTTTACAACATCATCAACTAAATATTTTGGTAATAAAAACAGTAGTAAAGCATCATTTGCTTCAAAACTTGTTCTATAAAAGTTGCTCATTTGCTCTAACCCTATTCCATCTGCTTTTAATACAGTTACCCCTGATGCTCCTGCTTTTTGCGCAGCTTGAATCGCATCAAGCTTATCATCACTTGGAACAATTACAACAACAGCTGAGAAGTCTAATTTTAAAGAGTGTCTTACATCTGAACCATCAATATTTACAGTTGAGAGTCCCATATTTTCCGTATCTTTTAAACCATCTTTTAATAAATCTTCCAACCTTATTTGAGTATTCGATTTAATTCCAATCTTCTCAGTTAAAATACCATAAAGCATAACTGTTATCATAGGAAATAGTGATGCAAAGGCAATAAGTCCAAATCCATCAATAAGTGGACTTCTTCCTTCAATGTTTGTTGCAAGTCCAATACCAAGTGCTGCAACTAAAGGAACAGTAACTGTTGAAGTAGTAACCCCACCGCTATCATAAGCAATAGGAATAATATACTTTGGGGCTAAAAAAGTTAAAATAATCACAACAATATATCCAACTATTATATAATAGTGAATTTGCCCTCCATCGACAATTCTAAATGCTCCTAGTGCAATACCAATAGCAACTCCAGCAGCAACAAAAACTCTTAGTATAAAATCATTGATTTTTCCATCACTTATCTCTCTTGCTTTTTTAGCTATTGCCATAAGTGCTGGTTCTGCCATAGTTGTAGAAAACCCAATTGCAAAAGCAAAGGCATAAATCATAGCAACTGAATCTGATTTTGTAAGTTGATAAGCCATAGTCTCACCAAGACTAAATAACCCCATTTCAAGACCAAGGATAAAAGCATATAATCCAACAATTACTAACCCAAATCCTAAAAATACTACTTTTAGATTTTCAATCTTTTTTCTTAACACAATATACTGAAAAAACAAAATAATTACTAAAATAGGAGCCACATCTGTTAAAACAGATAAAATACCACTGATAATTCCTTGAAGAGAAATTGTTGTATTTTGTGAAACAGCAGCTTCAACAACTACTTGTGCAACCTCTTTTGCCTCAACTAAGTTATATACAATTACTCCATAAACTTGAACAAAAATCATAGGTGTAAGTGAAGCAAAGGCAATTAAACCAAAACCATCAATTACAGGATTTCTTCCTTTTATGCTTGAAGCTAGTCCTATTCCAAGAGCTGCAACTAAAGGAACAGTTACAGTTGAAGTTGTAACTCCACCTAAGTCATATGCAAGTCCAATAATTTCTTGAGGTGCAAAAAAAGTAACTCCCACAACTAAAATATAACCAACTATTATATAGTAGTGAATTGGATGACCTTTATAAATTCTAAAAACACCCAAAACTATGGCAAATCCAACTGAAAGTGCAACAACTAACCTTAAAGTAGTTGCATCAATTCTACCGCTTGAAATGCTTGCTGCTTTTTGAGCAATTACTGTTAAAGCTGGCTCTGCAATAGTTGTTCCAAAGCCTATAAGAAAGCCAAAAAATAGCACCCATAGCATACTACCATGTTTTGCAAAGTCAGTTGCAAGTCTCTCTCCGACAGGGAAAATACCTATTTCCAGTCCTTGTAAAAATATTGCTAATCCAAAACCAACTATACATAAACCAATAGCTGTGTTTACCCAACCTTCTGGTACTACTTGAATAATTGCAAGTTGAAAAAATAAAATAACTACAATAATAGGAAGTAAATCTCTAAAGGACTCTTTTAAAAGTTTCAAGAAAAAATAAAACTGATGCATAAGGACTATCCTTTATTATTTTATAAATTTATGAGGGATCTTATTAAGCTTTTTATTTAAAAACGAAGTGCTTTAGCACTTCATTTTATACTTGGTGCTCTTTATTTTTTGCTAATCTCTCTTTTTGAGATAAATATGAGTTTAATGCACCCAAATAGGCTTTTGCAGTAGCAAGCATTGTATCAATGCTTAGTCCATGACCAACAAATGATGGAGAAGTATCATCAAATGATACTCTTGTAGTAACTTTTGCTAGCGCATCTTTACCTTCACTTACTGATGAAACTTTATAATCACTTAGTGTTCCATTGTATCCTGTTAGTCTATCAATTGTTTTAAAAATTGCATCCATTGTTCCATTTCCAATTGCAGCATCTCTCATAATGATATCTTTATATTTAATAGATACAGCTGCTGTTGGAACACCGTTTGAGCAATCACTTATTTGTAAACCAACTAACTCATAAGTCTTAACAGAATTTAATGACTCATCTGTAATTAACATTCTAATATCATCATCTGTTACATCTTTTTTCTTATCTGCTAATATTTTAAATCTTTCAAATGCAGCATTTAATTCTTCGTCTGTTACATTATCAAAACCTAATTGGTTGATTTTATCTCTAAATGCAGCTCGACCTGAATGTTTTCCTAAAATCAATGTACTTTCCTTAAATACACCAACATCTTCTGGTCTCATAATCTCATAAGTTTCTTGATGTTTTAAAACACCATCTTGATGAATACCACTTTCATGTGCAAAAGCATTTTTACCAACAATTGCTTTGTTTTGTTGTGGTTCAACTCCTGTAATAGTTGCTACTAATCTTGATGTTGCATAAAGTTCTGGAGTGTTAATTGTTGTATATAATTCTCCAAAAGCATCTTTTCTTGTTTTTATAGCCATAACTGCCTCTTCCAATGCAGAATTTCCAGCTCTTTCACCTAAACCATTGATTGTAACTTCTATTTGTCTAGCTCCATTTAAAACAGCTGCTAGTGTATTTGCAGTTGCTAACCCTAAGTCATTATGATTATGAACCGAAATAATTGCTCTTTCACCTGCATAATCACTTAATTCTCTTACCATTGCTGCTAGCTCTGTTGGTAATCTATAACCTACGGTATCTGGTAAATTAATTGTTCTGGCTCCTGCATTTATAACTGCATCCATAACCTCTTTCATAAATGAAATTTCACTTCTTCCTGCATCTTCTAATGAAAACTCAACATCATCTACAAAAGTTTTTGCATACTCAACTGCATGAATAGCTCTTTTTATAACTTCCTCTTCACTCATTTTTAATTTGTATTTCATATGAATTGGAGAAGTTGCAATAAATGTATGGATTCTATGTAGCGGTGCAGCACTTACTGCAAGTCCTGCTTGTTTAATATCATTTTCAACTGCACGACTAAGTGAACATATACTAGATTTTGTAATAGTTTGTGCAATTCTACTTACAGCATCAAAATCACCTGGACTTGCCGCTGCAAATCCAGCTTCAATTACATCAACTCCAAGTTTTTCTAACTGCAAAGCTACTTTGATTTTTTCATCTGTATTCATTGAGCAACCTGGGCTTTGCTCACCGTCTCTTAATGTAGTATCAAATACTATAATCTTATTTTTATCCATAATATTTACCTTTTTGAATTGTGTGCATTATATCTATTTTTTAATAAAATAGACAACTAAATAACGAAATGTGGTTACTGATTTAAATAAATCGGAAAGTTTAAACGAAGAGGAGAGTATAAATGCTTTTTATAATGCTGTTTTTTATAAAACTGTATGTTTTCATTTTACTCTCCTTTGTTGTAGTGTATGAATTTTAATATATAAATTTTTAATTGTCAAGAAAAAAGAAGTTTCTATTCTTCTTTTTTCTCATTTTCATTGCTCTGCTTAAAAGTCTCTTCTTCTTTTGAAGATATAACTTCAGATTCTTCTTTTCGTTCATTTGTTTTTTCATCAATTTCATCAGAGTGTAAATCTTCATCTTCAAAAACAGTTCCCCCATTTTCTTTGATAATTTCTCTAACTCGTTTTCCTTCAATTACTTCAACATCTAAAAGCTCTTTTGTCATTTGCTCAATTGCATCTTTATGTTCTTGTAAAGCATTTAAAACTCTTTCATATCTTTCATTTAAAGTTGCTATAACATGATCATCAAGTTTTTTAGCCATCTCATCTGAGAAATCTTTTTGTGTTTGTCCACCTAAAAATTGATTAACTCTCTTTTCTAATACCATTAATCCTGCAACATCACTCATACCATATATTGTGGCCATTGCTTTTACAATATCAGTTGCTCTTTCTAAATCATTTCCTGCACCTGTACTAATTTCACCAATAAATACTTGCTCTGCTGCTCTTCCACCAAGTAAAACATCAACTTCTGCAATTAACTCATGCTTTTGCATTAAGTATTTATTCTCTTCTGGAGTATTTAAAGTATATCCAAGAGCTGCTAAACCTCTTGGAACAATTGAAACTTTATTTACTTTTTTTGCACCTTTAGTTATTTCTGCGATTAATGCATGCCCACTTTCGTGGTAAGCAACAATTTTTCTCTCTTTTGGAGAAATTCTTCTTGATTTCTTTTCAAGTCCTGCAATTTGTCGCTCCACTGCTTCTTTAAAGAAACTTTTTGCAACTTCATCTTTGTTTGCTCTTCCTGCAAGAAGTGCTGCTTCATTAATAATATTTGCTAAATCTGCACCAGCAAGACCAGCTGTCATTCTAGCAACTTCTTCTAAGTCAACATCTTTAGCTAACTTAACATTTTTAATATGAACTTTTAGTATTTCAACTCTGCCTTCAAAATCTGGTTTATCAACCAATACTTGTCTATCAAATCTTCCAGGTCTAAGTAGTGCAGGGTCAAGAACTTCAGGTCTATTAGTTGCTGCTAGAACAATTACAGGCGCACTATCAGAAGAGAATCCATCCATCTCTGCTAAAAGCTGATTAAGCGTTTGTTCTCTTTCATCATTTCCACCCATTGGACCACCACTTGCTCTACTTTTTCCGATTGCATCAATCTCATCAATAAAAATAATTGCAGGTGCAACTTTTTTAGCTTGTTCAAATAAATCTCTTACTCTACTTGCCCCTACTCCTACAAACATTTCTATAAAAGCAGAACCAGATACACTTAAAAATTCTACATTAGCTTCACCAGCAACTGCTTTTGCTAATAATGTTTTTCCTGTTCCTGGAGGTCCTACTAATAAAACACCTTTAGGAATTTGTGCCCCTAATTTTATATATCTATCTGGAGACTTTAAGAAATCAACCACTTCTTGAACTTCTTCTTTTGCTTCTTTGTTTCCAGCCATATCTTCAAATTTTACATTTGGTTTTTCAGAATTAATCATTTTTTTAGAACTACCAATTCCAAGAAGGCCACCGCCTCCACCACCCATGCTTTTTTGCATTCTTCTAGCTAAGAACATCCAAATTGCAAAAAAGATAAATATTGGCAATACCCATCCAAATAAAATATCTGCTAAAACATTTTCTTCATTAATTCCACCATATGAAATGCCATTTTTTTCTAATTCTGGAATAAGAGTACTATCTGGAATAACTCTTCTTGCATTATAAGTAGTTGCACCTGTTGCAATTGGCTTTGAAACTGCTTTAATTGTAGTATTTCCTATTCCTACATACTCAATTTGCCCACTTGAA
Organism: uncultured Arcobacteraceae bacterium; assembly: GCA_964369325.1. Classification (GTDB taxonomy): domain Bacteria; phylum Campylobacterota; class Campylobacteria; order Campylobacterales; family Arcobacteraceae; genus Marinarcus. Next base: position 15,580 of record CAYJFN010000004.1, on the reverse strand, counting down.
ATCAATTTTTTTAATTCTGAATATGCAACTGTTTTTTGTTGTGTACTTCCAAATGATTTTACTTGTCCATTTGTTGTTGTCATTGTTCCATCTTCAGGAAATAGACTTTTAAAAACAAAAATTGTTACAATTGAAAATATAACAAAAACTAAAATAGGGTTATTATTAAAAAAATTATTATTTCCCTCGTTTTTATTATTTTGATTATTGTCTTTCTTTTTTATCATATAATTTAACTCCTTAAGTTATTAAACAGTTGTGTAAACTAAAGTTATCCATTCATTTTTTTGAATTACTTCTAACTGCTTTAAATCTTTATATTTTTCTTGAACTTTTAATAAATGTTTATCTAAAATTCCTGAAAGTATGAGTATACCATTTTCTTTCATACTTTTCTTTAAATCTTTTGAAATCATTGCTAAAACATCTGCTACTATATTTGCAATAACCACATCGTATTTTTTTGTTGATTTTGTTATTGAACCAATCCATGACTCTTCAAAGTTTGTTTGATTTGTCTTAAAGTTATTTATTGCATCTTCTACTGCAACATTATCTGTATCACAAATATCAACAATTGCTCCTTTTTTTGAAGCAGCAATTCCTAAAATTCCACTTCCACAACCAATATCCACGACAGACAAGTCTTTTTTTACATATTTGCTAATTGCTAATAAACAATTACTTGTTGTTTCATGATGCCCAGAACCAAAAGATAAAGATGGATCTATAAAAATATTTAACAAATCATCTTTAGGTTCTTTCCAAGTTGGAAGAATATAAAACTCGCCAACTTCAACTGCATTAACACTTTGCTTATAAAGATTTACCCAATCTTCATTTTTTTGTTTTTTCAAAAATGTTTCACACTGTATATTTAACTTTTGAGCAAAAGTTTTTACTCCATACTCAATATCACTTAAATCTTCTTCACTTCTTAATATTATAATGCCACTATCTTCTTCAATAGCTTCAGAACTCAAAGCAGACACAAGCTCTAAAAAAGTATCATATTCTTTACTTGGTGTTACTTTTAATTCGTAGTAGAACTCTAACAAATCTATCCTTTTAATTTTTTAATTTATTTATATTAAAAAAAATTTTCAATCATATCACGCATAACATCAACATCACTTATTGTGTTAACTATTTGTCTAAACTCTGTTGCACCAACATAACCTTTAGAGTATGAGTGAAGTAGCTTTCTAAACATAATTGCACCATATTCTCCATGAAATTTTAGTGTAGCATCATAATGTTCTAATATAATCTCTTTTTTTAACTCATTTGAAATAGCACTATCGTCTAACTCATGTTTTATTTGATAAAAAATCCAAGGCTTTCCAATAGAGCCCCTTCCTATCATAACTCCATTAGCTTTTGTGTAAGATAATACCTCTTTTGCTTTTTTATAATCAGTTATATCACCATTTGCAATAACAGGAATGCTAACACACTCTTTCATAAGTTTAATTGCATCATAATCAACTGGTGCTTTATATGCACCTGCTCTTGTTCTGCCATGAACAGACATGAAATCAACTCCACAAGATTCAACTGCTTTTGCTATTTCATAAGGTATTTTTTCATTTACACCAATTCTTACTTTTGCACTTGTATAATCTTTTTTAGAATACTTTTTTACAGTACTTAAAATGCTTTCTAATTTTTTTAAATCCCCTAATAAGTTTGAACCACTTCCATGATTAAAAACTTTTGGAGCTGGGCAACCACAGTTTAAATCTATTCCATCTATTCCATCAATATCATTTAAAATCTCAACGGCATCTCTTATAAGTTCTGGCTTATTACCTGAAATTTGCACAAAGTATGGGTCTTCATTTGGACTTTTTTCAAGCATTTTAAATGTCTTTTTAGAATTGTAAACCAAAGCATTAGATGAAATCATCTCAGATATTGTTAAATCAGCACCAAATTTTTTAACAACACTACGAAAAGGTAAATCAGTATATCCAGCAAGGGGAGCCAACACTACAAGAGGTTGGCTAAAATCAAGTTTTTTCATTTTTAGTTAAGATAAGAAATAGAATCTAATGTATATTGTTTTCCAGAATCTTTTAATTCTAGTAGTGCTTTGTATGCAATCAAATCTTCATCTGCTACACTTGCAAAAATATCTCTAATCTTATCAATCATTTCGTATTCAAATAAGACATAAACATATCCTTCTAAAGCTGCTTCATTTGTATTTGAAAGTTCTTCAAATATACTAATAATTTCATCTGGGATAAGACTCTTCTTATACATTTTTGCAATTTGTAAAAATTCTTGCTTTGTCAATTCTACTTGTTTGATAATTTTGATTAATTCATCTTTTTCCAAAGAGAACTCATCTTGAATTGAATCTTTTTGTAATATGTTAAACAACATTTTTTTATTCAATTTTAAAGATGGAAGGACTTTTTTTAGAGTTGTCATAGATTTATCATCTAAGACTTTTTCTAGAGCTATTTCAATTTCATTTATAGTATATTCTTCAGATTTTTTTAGAACATCTACTGCCCAATCTGATTGCTCTTGTATTTTATTGATATTATTTGCAATAGCTATTTCATTTTTATTTGATAGTTTATAATTAGTTGATACAAACTTCTTGTTTTTTATATCAATTAAATCTTTTGCTAAAGTATCTATTTCGGTATTTCTTGAACTAAATTCATCTTTCTTAATCTCTAATTCTAATTGCGAAATAATTTCACCTAGTTCTTGAAATATTGGGTTTTTGAAGCTTATTGGTTCTTCTTTTTTTAATAATTTATTTTTTAAAAGTCTAACTATATTACTTTCATCTTTACTTAATGATGAAGTTGTTAAATAACCTTTAAATCCATAAAACATCATATGAATAACAGATGCAATAAATAAAACTACTAAAGGTAGAGCTATCCAAACTGCAATTGGAAATAAAAATGCTTTTCCAAATAAAGTTACTTCATAACTGCTAGTTGGAACAAGACTATATACAAATACAGCAACTACTGCAATAAAAAGTAATGATGCTAAAATATACTTTTTTAAACCCATAATTTCCCCTTTTTGATTTATTGTTCTACTTCGTAAATCTCTCTACAAGGTGTGCAAAATTTTGCAAATGGTTTTGCTCTTAATCTTCCTAATGCAATCACTTCATCGCACATTTCACAAATCCCATATGTACCGTTATTAATTCGCTTTAAAGCATCTTCAATTTCATTTAACTCTTTTAATTGTTGATTTGCAATAATTCCTTCTTTAAAACTATCACTGCTAATTTCTGCATAATCAACTTCATCATTACATTCAGAGTTCTTTAAACCATCTATACTATCTCTACTCTCTTTGATGTTCTCTGTTATTAACTCTTTTCTTTTTTCTAGAATTTCTCTAAGTTCTTCGATTTGTTTTTTATTTGGCAAAGTAAACCTCTTTTAAAAAATTTGTGAGGATTATACACAAAGTTTCTTAAATTATTTATGATATGGGTGATTGTTTAATATACAAAGACCTCTAAATATTTGCTCTTGAAGTACAAGATTAGCGATTTTATGAGCCATTGTTAAATCACTTAAAGTTACAACTTTATTACACTTTTTTAAAAAATCAGATTCAAATCCAAATGCACCACCAATAAAGAAGTTAATATTTATTTGATTTTCTAACATTTTTGAAAATTCAAAGCTATCAACCTTCTTTCCCAAAACATCTAAAGCAATATTATATCCATTTGTTAATAATGGTTCATAAACTTCGCTATATGAAGCTTTTGCTTCTTTTTCCCCAAGAGTCTGTGCTTTTGCAATTTTTTTATTAAACAGATTATGAGTTTCAACTTTTGCATATTTTGAAGACATTTTTATGAAATCTTTTGCAAGTGTGTCAAATTCATCGTTTGTTACTTTTGCAATGCTGTAAATATTTATCTTAATCATTTAAAAGTCCACTTCCTACTACATTAAAATCAATATTTAGGATTTGATCATCAATTTGAACTGCTCCAATTGCACAAACAAGATGTTTTGATATTTTTGCTAAATAGCTTATTTTATCTCCTAAAACCACGCTTACATCTTTTGTATTAGTTGATTTATACGCTCCTAAACCTATATAATCAATTTCTAATTCATTTGCTTTTAAAATCTCTATTTCATTGTGTGTTGATATTCCAAAGATTTTATTTGGATATTTTTTCCTTAGAAATTTAAAAAGCAAATTTTCATCTTTAAGTTTTATTTTCTCTTCTAAAACTCTTTGTATATCTTCCTGTCCCAAATGTAATCCATGTGCAATTTCTAATAACTCTATGTTATCATTTATAATTATTGGAACATTAAAAGATGATACTAGTTTTTTTATATTTTTTTCTTGTAGTTCTAAAGAATTTTTTTTATCTCTATATTGTATTAAACTAGGATTATGTTTTTTTACAATTTTTATAAAATCATCAAGTGTAAGACTTTTTTTTACTAATGTTTCATAATCACATAAAGCATATAAAGGAGTATTCAAATTATTATTTTGAATAACTCCTTGTAGATACTCTTTAAACATTAACTAGCGTTACTTGTTTGTCCAAAAAAAACAAGTAAATCTGAGATTGTTTTTTTCATATCTTTTCTGTTTACTACCATGTCTATTGAACCATGTTCTAGTAAAAACTCTGCTCGCTGGAATCCTTCAGGTAAATCTGCTCCAATAGTTTGCTTAATAACTCTTTGACCAGCAAATCCTACTAAAGCTCCTGGTTCAGCCATAATAATATCACCTAAAAAAGCAAAAGAAGCAGAAACTCCACCCATAGTTGGATCTGTTAATACTGAAATATATGGAAGTTTTTGTTCATCTAGTTTTTTAAGTGCTGCAGAAGTTTTTGCCATCTGCATAAGTGCAAAAGTACTCTCTTGCATTCTAGCACCCCCTGATGCAGAAACAATAATAACACCTTGTCTTTTTTCAATAGCTCTTTGAACACATCTTACAATTTTTTCACCTTCAACACTACCTAAACTTCCTCCCATAAAAGAGAAGTCAAAAATTGCAATTTGAGTAGCAATACCATTGATTGTACACTCCCCACTAACAACAGAAGATGTTCTTTTAGTTTTATGAAGTGCCTCTTCTACTCTTTTTTTATAAGATTTTTTGTCAACAAAATTTAAAGGATCATTTGGTTTTAAATCACTATCATACTCAACAAAACTTCCTTCATCACAAAGAACTTCTATTCTTCTTGAAGCTCCTATTCTCATGTGAAAGTTACACTTAGGACAAATATTATTTTGATTTTCAACCTCTTTGAAAAACATCAATGCATTACATTCAGGGCATTTTACCCAGTGGCTTGGTGCATCTTTTGTTGTAGGTCTCTCTTTTTTTGTCTCAAATTTAATCTTTTTAAATAGGTTCTTTAAATCCATAATAAAATCCTTTTACTAGTTTTTTAATGCTTCAAATTTTTCTAACTCATCAAGTTGTTCCCATGGATAATCACTTTGTCCAACTTGTCCTCTTGAAGCTACATCCGCATATAAAAATGTCTCTTGACTAGGTTTATCTAAATCAAATTTTTTAGTAATCCAACTTGGTGTTAAACTAAATTCATTGCTCACAAATTGTGATAATTCATCATCATTTTTAGCTGTATAAGTTCCACAAGTATCAACACAAACTGATGTTGGTTTTGCAACACCAATTGCATAAGAAATTTGAACATTACATTTTTTTGCAAGTCCAGCAGCAACAATATGTTTTGCAATCCATCTTGCTGCATATAACCCACTTCTATCTACTTTTGTATAATCTTTTGAACTTTGAGCTCCACCACCAATTGGTGCATATCCACCAAAAGAATCAACAATAAGTTTTCTTCCTGTTAATCCTGAATCATGTAGTGAAGAGTGGTTTACATATCTCCCTGTTGGATTAATGTGAATAATTGTTGTTTTTGGATCATATAATGATGTCGGAAGTCCTGTATCATCAATAAGTCCTTGTATTAAAGTTCTAACTTCTTTAATATCCATATTTTCACAACTTGGCGCACTTACAACAATAGTGTGAATTTTTTGAGGTCTGCACTCTTCAAAATTCTCTTTTGTTCCATAATCAATTGTAACTTGTGTTTTTATATCAACTCCAAGTTTTTGGTTATGCGCTAGTGCATAATGATATACTTTATCACTCAACATTCTTGCATAAGTAATAGCTGCTGGCATAAAGTCTGCTGTTTCGCTTGAAGCAAATCCAAACATAATTCCTTGGTCACCTGCACCAATTTCTCCATCTTCTTGATCAACCCCTTGATTAATATCTGGACTTTGTTGATTTAATAATACTTGTACCTTTACTTCATCTGGATGTAAACACTGCTCTTTAGTAAATTGACTTTTCCCATCATATCCAATTTTTATTAGAGCATCTTTTACTATTTGCTCATAGTCTTCTTGAGTTAAATTCGCATTTGATTTAACTTCTCCTCCAATTATAACATGCTTACCAGCAACAAATACTTCAGACGCAACCCTTGATTGGCTATCTTCTATAATTAGTCTATCAACTATACTATCTGCAATAATATCTGCACATTTATCAGGATGTCCAGGGCTTACTACCTCTGAAGTAAATAAATACTCTTTTTTGTTTTCCATTTTTGTTTTCCTCGTAGGTTTTCCATTTTTGTTTTCCATTATTTTAATCACATTTCTTTGTTGCATAAAAAAATAAAAAATTCAAATTATAATTTAAAATAGTTTAAAACTATTCAACAGTAACTGATTTTGCCAAGTTTCTTGGCATATCAACATCATTTCCTAATCTTACAGAAATCTCCATAGAAAGTAGCTGTAAAGCTACTAACATTTCAAAGAACTCTAACATGTAATGGTCTTTAAAATTTGTTTGTATATAATCGTCTGCAAGTTCAAACTCTAAAGGTGAAATAGCACAAATCGTACTATCTCTTGCACTCAACTCTTCAACATTACTTTTTATTTTGTCATATAACAAATTTTGTGGCATTAATGCTATTGTAAAAAGTTCTGGGTCAGCTAATGCAATTGGACCATGCTTCATCTCACCTGCAGGATATCCTTCTGCGTGCAAATATGAAATTTCTTTTAATTTTAGAGCACCTTCAAGCGCTAATGGGAAAAAGACATCTCGTCCTATAAAGAAAAAACCATGACCGTGTAAATATCTTTTTGAAAGGCGTTTTGTTTTTTCATGCATTGCACCACTTACAAGTAAAGATGTTGGTGTTTCTCTTAGAGCATGAATTTCATTTTGCAAAGTATTTTCATCTATTGTATTTTTATATTTCGCAAAATATAATGCTAACATCCATAAAACTACAACCTGTGTTGAAAATGCTTTTGTACTAGCAACTCCTTTTTCTATTCCTGCTCTTGTAAGAATTGAATAATCCGCTACTCTTGTCATAGAAGAGTTATCAACATTACAAACAACAATAGATTTTAGACCTTTATTTTTTGCTAACTTTAAAGCTTCTAGAGTGTCAGCAGTTTCGCCACTTTGAGAAATTACAACAAATAAAGTATCTTTAGATAAATATGCATCTTTATATCTAAACTCACTTGCTATTTCGACTCTACATTTTACTTTTGTAAGCCTTTCAAAAAGATATGAAGCTGCAAGTCCTGCATGATATGAAGTTCCGCAAGCACAAATTCTTATTTCGTTTATTCCTTCAATTATAGAAGAATCAATCTCTTCGAAATTTATAGAGTTATCAAAAATTCTTCCAAGCATAGTATCGCTTACTACTGTTGATTGCTCATAAATCTCTTTTTCCATAAAAAAACGGAAACCCTCTTTTTGTGCATACTGTTTTGATGTTGGTAAAGTTGACCAAGAGATATTATCCTCGTTAAAAAAAAGAATTTCACTAGCACTAGCAACTCCACCACAACCATCTTCTAAATAAACAACTTCATTGCTTAGTCCAATTAGTGGTGCATCTGAAGATGCAAATAAAACTTCCTCATTTTCATTTCCACGTGCAACTATTAAAGGAGAACCATGTTTAAAAAAGAAAATATTTTCAGGAGAAGCTTTTGAAATAAGTAAAATTGAAAATGCCCCTTCTAGCTCTTTTATTGTTTCTTGAAATGCTAACTTGCAATCATTTAATCTATTTTGATGATACTCAAAAAGATGCACTATTACTTCTGTGTCTGTTTGTGAAACAAACTTATGCCCATTTACAATTAACATCTCTTTTAATTCTTTGTAATTTTCAATAATTCCATTATGAACCACATAAGAGTATTCACCTAAGTGAGGGTGAGCATTTAGTTCAGTTGGTTTCCCATGCGTTGCCCATCTTGTATGACCAATACCTAATTGATGAGTTTTTGAAATATTTGAGTGTGAAATTTTTTCTTCTAAGTTTGTTAACTTTCCAAGTGCTTTAAAGACTTCTATATTTTCATTATTTAGTAAAGCAATTCCAGCAGAGTCATATCCTCTATACTCTAGCTCTTTTAAACCATCAAGTAGTATATCAACTGTTTTTTGTTTACCAATATAGCCAACGATTCCACACATTAAAACTTGCCTTTTAAAATATTTTTTGATGGATATTTTATTTAAACTTTACTAAAAATCGGCTTTTATAGAACGTTTTTAACCTTTAAAGCTTCTATTACTATCTCTTTTCTAGTATTTAGTTGCTCATTTGAAATTTGTCCATTCATTGCAAAAAAATAAGTACCTTTTTGCGTTGTTACATACCCCACATACCAACCAACTGTTCCATCCCAACCTGTTTTTGCTCTAATATTATATGAATTTGTTTTATCAAGCATTATTTGTTTTGTAATAGTATATGTTTTTTGAGATATAGGGAATTTATCTAAATAAAAGTTTTTTAAAAAATCTATTTGTTCGTAAGCAGATATTTGCAAACTACCATCTAACCAAAAATCATCTAGCTTTGTACCTATTTTTTTATTTCCATAATTAAAAATGTTCAAATAATCTTGATATTTTTCTTGTGATATATCTTGTGCAAATTTTTGATAGCACCAAACACAAGAGTATTCAAAAGCAGTTTGCAAAGTTTGATTTTGATTCCATTGCTCATAAAATCTTTTAATCTTATCCCACTTTATATCCTCTTTTTCATCTTTTATAACATTTTCATTTAAAGCAATTAAAGTATGAGGTATTTTAAAAGTTGATGCAGGTGAAAATCTTTGATTAGCTCTTTGTTTATTATGTATAAATGTTGTATTTTGATTTAAAGAGGTAATTATAAGTGTACCGTTTATACCATATTTTGTAAAGATATTCTCTATGTCTTTATCATTTGCATATAAAGAACTTAAACATAAAAATAGTAAAGTTATTAAACTTAATAATTTTGTCATTCTTAGCCTTTTGTTTTTTCATAAAGAAGATAATATCTTATTTTAATAGAAAAAAAATCTATTTATTGTTGTTTTTAGTATTTGCAAAATTATAAACAACTATGCTAATTCCAGCATTTGATAAAATCATTGCCATTATCATAATTTGATATCTAACAGCAATAAGTGGGTCAACTCCTGAAAGAATTTGCCCTGTCATCATACCTGGAAGAGAAACTAAACCAACTGCAAAAAGTGAGTTTATTTGTGGAATCATAGCTGCTTTAAATGCTAAGCTTCTTGCTTCTATATAACTATTTTCTTCTTTTTCTCTTTCAAATCTTTCTATGTAAATTGATAGTGCATTCATTGTATTTGCAAATATCATTCCAGCAATTGGAATTACATATCTTGGTTCATAAAAATGATTTATTTCCAAAACTAAAACAACTACTAAAAATAGATGAAGTAGTGCTGAAATTGTAATTGCTAAAAAGATTATTCCATAATGTTTTAGTGATTTAATAGAAGTATTTCTTAATGTAATTTGAGAAGAGACTAGTGCCATAAATGCAATTATTAACGCCCCTAAAAACCAATGACTATCTTGGAAAATATAAATAAGCAAATATCCAATAGCTAAAAGTTGAACAATCATTCTAAAAGTAGCCATTAATAAATCTTTTTTGTCACCTGTGTATTTATAATAAAAATACCAAGTGATTGCTAATGGGAAAAGTAAGTATAAAAGGTTTGCTAAAGGGATATTTTGCATCTTTGTCTTCTAATTTTACTCTTTTGACATCACTTTTACATCAACTATTTGCAACTCTTGCATATTCCAAACATTGTTTTTAACATAAGGTTCATTACTTAACCAAGCTTCAAACTCCTCTTCACTAGCAAAATTTGTAACAACAGATGAACCAACCATTTTATCATCTTCAATCAATGCACAAGCACTGATAATTTTACCTTTTTTCATCAACTCTTGTGTTGATTTAACATGCTCTGCTCTAGCTTTTAATCTTTTTTCTAAAGCATCTTCATAATCATAAGCTATAACTAAATATTGCATCTTTTCTCCTTTTATTGTTCTTTATATTACATCAAGTGCAAACAAAAATGTAATTGGATAGATAATTGTATTTAAATATCTATAAAAAATACTCATTTTAACATTTACTGGTATTATCTCTTCCATTTTATGACTCTCATCTAATCTTTTTACCATTGTGATTCTAAAATACAAATCTACAAATTTCACTCCTGCTATAGAGTATAAAAGCAAAGAGTTTATATCTAAGTAAATAATTAGAAAAAGAACATAAAAAAATGTTGGATTAAATAATAAAAAATTAAAAATAGATTTTTTATATACTAAGTAGTTATTATATATAAGTCCATAAATGTCATCTGCTTTTTGCCAATAAGCTTCAAAAAGTTCCAGAGCCATAAATATAGCAAATAAGAATAATATATTATCCATAAATAAGCCTTAACAGTGAAGCAAATGCTTCACTGTTTGGTTTTAGTTTTTAGTTGAAAAATTAATCTTTTTATCTTTATATAAACCAGTTCCAACTGGAATAATTCGTCCAATAACAACATTCTCTTTTAAATCTTCTAGCATATCAAGTTTAGCACTAATTGCTGCTTCTGTTAATACTTTAGTTGTTTCTTGGAAAGACGCTGCAGAAATAATAGAATCTGATGTAACTGCTGCTCTTGTAATACCTAATAATAAAGGCTCACCAATTGCTGGTTCACCACCTAGTTTTACAATTCTTTCATTCTCTAATTTAAATCTCTTTTTAGAAACCATATCTCCAACGATAAACTTAGTATCTCCACCATCTAAGATTGATACTTGTCTTAACATTTGAGATAAAATAACTTCAATATGCTTATCAGCAATATTTACCCCTTGAGATCGGTAAACTTGTTGAACTTCAGATACAATAAAGAAATGAAGTGCTTTTTCACCTAAAATTCTTAGTATATCATGAGATGCAATTTGACCATCTGTTAAAGCCTCACCAGCGTGAACAAACTCACCTTCATGAACTAAAATCTGCTTAGATTTTTCAACAAGGTATTCAACTCTTCCACCATTTTCATCTGTAACAATAATTCTTTGTTTGTTTCTTAGTGGTTTACCAAAAGATACAATTCCATCAAAAGAAGCAAGAACTGCTATGTTCTTAGGTCGTCTAGCTTCAAATAGTTCAGATACTCTTGGAAGACCCCCTGTAATATCTTTTGACTTTTGAGTAGCTTTTGGCGTTTTACCAATAATATCTCCAACTTCAACCTTTTGTCCTTCATTAACATTTAGTGAAGTTTTTGGATCAAGAGTATATCTTAACACTGTTGAACTATCTGTTGCTATTAAAATCGCTGGTTTATATCCACTTGGTATATACTCATTAACTACAAGTTTAGAAGTTCCAGTTAATTCATCATACTGCTCAGATACTGTAACACCAGGAATAACATCTTCAAAAGAGATTGTTCCATCTTGTTCTGCAATCGTAGGATTTGCATATGGGTCCCATTCTGCAATTACTACTTGTTCTTGTGTCTGAGGCAATGAAATAACACTATCTTTTTCAACTGAACTATTATCATCAAGTTCTAAAATTGATCCTCTAGCAATATAGTGTCTTAAAGCTTCTCTATCATCGGCATCTACTATAACTGCAAAAAGTCCTTTTTCATCAATTTTATCTCCCGCTTTTGCTTCATATCTTCTTTCAATATAATCACCAGTTAATTTGTAGTATTTAACAATTCCCTTAGCTCCTGAAATTATTTTAGAAGTGATTGGTGCTCCATCGTCAACTTTAAGTTCTGCTGCAAATGGAATTCTGTTTGGAACATTCCATCCATCTTTAATCATCTCAACAATTGATTCATTTGCTTCTACTTCATCACCAGTTGAGTATGGTAAATATAATTTACCATGTATTTTTCCAGAAACACCTGCAAGCTCGTTAGCCTTAGCAACATCATTTTTTCTTAAATAATATTTCTTACTCTCGTCTTTGTTTGCAATTGTAACAATAATTTCTTCATGAATTGTCTCAATTGTAATAATACCCTTAAACGGTGTATTTATTTTCGGCTCAACTAATAAAATACCTGCATTTCTTCTATTCGAAACAATTTTTGTACCAGCTTTTGTGTTATAAGTTTTAATATTATAATATCTAATAAAACCTTCTTTATCTGCTCTTAATTGTCTTTCAGTTTGAGTTGCACTTGCAGTTCCCCCAACGTGGAAAGTTCTAAGAGTAAGCTGAGTTCCTGGTTCACCAATTGATTGAGCAGCAATAACTCCAACTGCTTCACCTGGATTTGCTTTTCTTTGCTCACCTAGATTTAATCCATAACATTTTGAACATAAGCCGTTTTCAACTTTACAAGTTAAAGGAGTTCTTATAACTACAGATTTAACTTCAGCTTCTTTTACTATTTTCGCATCTTCTTCAGTAATTAAAGTTCCCTCAGGAAATAAAATTTCATTTGAAATTGGGTCAATAATGTCTTCAGCTGTTACTCTTCCTGTAATTCTTTCTTCTAAAGATTCAATTAACTCATTACCACTTGAAATATCAGTAATTTCAATTCCTTCATGAGTTCCACAATCTTCAATTGTGATTCTTACATTTTGAGATACATCAATTAACTTTCTTGTTAAATATCCAGCATTTGCCGTTTTAAGTGCAGTATCAGCTAAACCTTTTCTTGCTCCATGTGTTGAGTTAAAGTATTCAAGTACATTTAACCCTTCTTTAAAGTTAGAAATAATTGGTGTTTCAATAATAGACCCATCTGGTTTTGCCATAAGTCCTCTCATACCTGCAAGCTGTCTAATTTGTGCCGCACTACCTCTTGCTCCTGAATCTGCCATCATATAAATTGAGTTAAATCCATCTTTATCACTCTCAACTAAAGACATCATCTCTTTTCCAAGAACATTATTTACTTCTGTCCAGATATCAATGATTTTATTGTATCTTTCTTGTTCTGTTAATAATCCTTGTCCAAATTGTTTTTGAACTTCAATAACCTCTTTTTTAGATTTTGAAATATGATCTGTTTTACTATCAGGCACTCTAATATCATCAATAGATACAGAAATACCAGCATCTGTTGCATACTTAAATCCAAGATTTTTTAAGTTATCCAAAAATCTAGGAGTTACATTATATCCACCATGTTTATAAATATAGTCAACTAAAACACCAATATCTTTTTTCTTTAAAATTTTATTCCACAATTCTAATGGCACAAAATCTGGTAAAATTTGATGAACTATTAATCTTCCAACTGTTGTATGAATAACTCTATTATCAATTTTTGTTCTTATTTTTGCATGTAAATCAACTTTTTTTGCATCTAATGCAATCATAGCTTCATTTACATCTGTAAATAATTTATGCTCACCAATTACTCCATCTTTTTCTAATGATAGATAATAAATACCTAAAATCATATCTTGAGAAGGAACTGCAATAGCTCGTCCTGAAGCAGGTAACAAGATATTCATTGAAGACATCATCAAAATTTTAGCTTCAGCAATTGCTTCTTGAGACAATGGAACGTGAACTGCCATTTGATCCCCATCGAAGTCCGCGTTAAATGCAGAACAAACAAGTGGATGTAACTGAATAGCTTTTCCATCAATCAATACTGGGTGAAACGCTTGAATTGAAAGCTTATGAAGAGTTGGAGCTCTGTTTAGTAAAACTGGATACTCATCAACTATTTCACTTAAACACTCCCAAACTTCATTTGTTTCTGTTTCAATCAATCTCTTAGCTGATTTTAGTGTAGTTGCATAACCTTTTTCTTCTAGTTTTGCCATTAAATGCGGTTTAAATAGTTCTAGTGCCATTTTTTTAGGAATACCACATTGATCCATATTTAAAGATGGTCCTACAACAATTACAGATCTTCCTGAAAAGTCAACCCTTTTACCAAGTAAGTTTTGTCTAAATCGACCTTGCTTACCTTTAATAATTTCAGATAAAGATTTAAGTGCTCTTTTGTTTGCACCTTTAACTGCATTTGCAGTTTTTCCATTGTCAAAAAGTGCATCAACAGCTTCTTGAAGCATTCTTTTTTCATTTCTTATAATAATTTCAGGTGCATCAAGTTCAGTTAATCTTTTAAGTCTGTTATTTCTGTTAATTACTCTTCTATATAAATCATTTACATCTGAAACTGCAAATTTTCCACCATCAAGCGCAACAAGTGGTCTTAAATCTGGTGGAAGCACAGGAAGTTGTGTCAACATCATCCATTCTGGTCTATTTCCAGAATTTATAAAGTTTTCAACAATTTTCAATCTTTTTACAATTGTTTTTCTCTTTGCTTCAGATTTAGTATTTTGCATATCTTCTTTTAAATTTGTAAGAAGTTCAAATAAATCTAAATTTTCTAATAGTTCTCTTACAATTTTACCACCCATTCTTGCCACAAATCCACTATGGTCAAAATGCTCTGAAATTGCTCTATATTGCTCTTCATTTAAAATATCATATTTTAAAACAGGCTTCGTTTTCTCATTGTCATAAAAGGCATCTGCTGGTTCACTTACTATATATGCTTCATAATATAGTACTCTTTCTAAATCTTTAAGTTTAACACCTAAAAGTGTTCCTATTCTTGAAGGAAGAGAACTAACCATCCATATATGTGCAACAGGAGCGACTAAATCAATATGCCCCATTCTGTGTCTTCTAACTTTTGAAGAAGTTACTTCAACTCCACATTTTTCACACACAACACCTTTGTATCTCATTTTTTTATATTTACCACAAAGGCATTCATAATCTTTTACAGGTCCAAAGATTTTTGCACAAAAAAGCCCATCTCTTTCAGGCTTTAATGTTCTATAGTTTATTGTTTCTGGTTTTTTAACTTCACCATTTGACCAAGAAAGAATTTTTTCTGGACTTGCTAATCTTAATTGAAAAGCAGAAAAATCTTGTGGTCTTTCTAATTCTTTAATTTCTATTGCTTGTAGTGTTTGATTATTGCTCATTATCTTCTTCCACCTCGTCAAAAATTTCAACATCTAATCCAAGAGCTTTTAACTCTTTTGTTAATACGAAGAATGTTTCAGGAACACCTGATCTTGGAACATTTTCACCGTTTGCTATTGCTCTATACGCTCTTGTTCTACCATCTACATCATCTGATTT
>CAYJFN010000003.1:0-22484 GCA_964369325.1 uncultured Arcobacteraceae bacterium | reverse complement strand
AAAAAGTTGTCTCTTCTATAGAAGCACCTGCACTTGCCCCTTATGGATATAAAGAGGGTGATGTTATGGTGAACAAAAACGCAGGATTAGCTCACTGGGAAATCCCATTTGAAGAGTACAAAAAATTCTTAGAACCATATACTCTTGATTATGTGGCAAAAATATCTAAAGGTGATCCTGATGAAGATTTAGATGCTTTCAAACAAAAACTTCAAACATTAGCTAACTTATATATAGAAAAAAGTAGAAAGGTTGTAAGTTTCTGGACAATGGGTATGAATCAACATACAAGAGGAACTTGGTGTAACACTTTAGCATATAATGTTCACTTTTTATTAAATAAGCAAGCTCAACCAGGAAATGGAGCATTTTCATTAACAGGTCAACCAAGTGCTTGTGGAACAGCAAGAGAAGTAGGAACATTTACGCACAGACTTCCTGCAGATATGATGATTGCAAATCCAAAAGATAGAGCATTAACTGAAAAAATATGGAAAATTCCAGCAGGAACAATTAATCCAGTTGGGGTTCAACACTTTATGAAAATTCTTAGAGATATTGAAGATGGATTTGTAAAATTTGCGTGGGTTAATGTAAATAATCCATTCCAAAATACTGCAAATGCATCTCACTGGATTAAAGCAGCAAGAGAAAATGATTGTTTTATGGTAACATCTGATAGTT
Source organism: uncultured Arcobacteraceae bacterium (assembly GCA_964369325.1). Lineage (GTDB taxonomy): Bacteria > Campylobacterota > Campylobacteria > Campylobacterales > Arcobacteraceae > Marinarcus. Next base: position 21,800 of record CAYJFN010000003.1, on the reverse strand, counting down.
ATCCAGGAATTTCTGCAAAAGTATCTGATTTGATTTTACCTTGTGCTATGATTTATGAAAAATGGGGAGCATATGGAAATGCAGAAAGAAGAACTCAAGCATGGAGACAGCAAGTACTACCTGTAGGTGACTCAATGAGTGATACTTGGCAATGGGTAGAGCTTTCAAAAAGATTTACAGTAAAAGATCTTTGGGGAGAATTCCCACCAAATAAAATAAGAAAAACAGCTCTTCCAAGTGTAATTGATAAAGCAAAAGCTATGGGTTACAAAGAAGATACGACAATGTTTGAAATTTTATTTGCAAATGAAGATGCAAAAAGCTATAAGTTAGATGCCTCTGATCCTATTCAAAAAGGTTTTGATAACTCAGAAGCTTTAGGTGATTCTAGAAATGTTGTTGGAACTGATGGAAAAGTATTTGAAGGATATGGATTCTTTATCCAAAAATATCTATTTGAAGACTATGCACAATTTGGTAGAGGGCATGGACATGACTTAGCAGATTTTGATACATATCATAGAGTTAGAGGACTTAAATGGCCAGTTGTTGATGGTAAAGAAACTCAATGGAGATTTAATACTAAATATGATCCATATGCAAAAAAATATGGAGCAAAAACAGGTCATACTGAATTTGCATTCTATGGAATTCTTGCTAAATCTTTAGCTCAAGGGGATTTATTAGGAGTTAAAGATAAAACAAAAATAGCACTTACTAACAAAGCAAAAATATTTGCTAGACCGTATATGGATCCACCAGAAATGCCAGATAGTGCATATCCTATGTGGATGAGTACAGGAAGGGTTCTTGAACACTGGCATAGTGGAACAATGACAATGAGAGTACCTGAATTGTATAGAGCGGTTCCTGAAGCACTTTGTTATATTCACCCAGAAGATGCAGTAAAATATGGTGTAAAACAAGGTGAATTATGTTGGGTTGAGTCAAGAAGAGGAAAAGTAAAAGCAAGAGTTGAAACAAGAGGAAGAAATAGACCTTCAAGAGGTTTAATATATGTTCCTTGGTTCGATGAAAAAGTATTTATCAATAAAGTATGTTTAGATGCAACTTGTCCACAATCAGCACAAACAGACTTTAAAAAATGTGCAGTTAAAGTATATAGTGCATAAAAATTAGATAATAGATCAAAAGGTCAAAATTATGGTAAGCCAAAGAAGAAAATTTTTACTTGGAAGTGCTAGAACAATCGGATTGATGGCTTTAGGTGGATTAGTATGGAGTGCTTATATAGATGAAGCAACCGCATCGAAGTTACTACTTCGTCCACCTGCAGCACTAAATGAAGATGATTTTTTAAAAACATGTATTAAATGTGGTATGTGTGTTGAAGCATGCCCATATGATACTTTACTATTAGCAAAGCCAGGTGATAATCATGCTTTGGGAACACCATATTTTGTTCCAAGAGAAATACCATGTTATATGTGCCCAGATATTCCTTGTGTTCCAGTTTGTCCTAGTGGTGCCTTGAACCCTAAAGCTGTTACAACAGAAGGTAAGCTTGATATTGATAAAGCAAGAATGGGTGTAGCAGTTGTTGATGCCAAGAATTGTATTGCATTTTGGGGAATACAATGTGATGCTTGTTATAGAGTGTGCCCATTGCTAGATAAAGCTTTATATTTAGAGTATACAAAAAATGAAAGAACAGGAAAACATGCCTTTTTAAAACCTATTGTAAATAGTGATTACTGCACAGGATGTGGTTTATGCGAAAGAGCTTGTGTAACCCAAAAGGCTGCAATTTTTGTACTTCCTGCGGAAATGGCTTTAGGAAAAGTTGGACCACATTATATAAAAGGATGGGAAGAAGGCGATGAATCAAGAGTAGCTGAAAGTCAAAGCAATACGATTACTACTGAAATTAGTAAAGAAAGTGCAGTAGATTCATTAAATGATATGAAAGGATTATTCGATGATTAAGATTATTTCTAAAAATAGATTTTTAATCTTGCGAAGATTTACTCAAATATTATTGATGTTTTTATATATTGCAGGAAATGTTTGGGCATGGCAAATTTTACAAGGAAACTTAAGTTCATCGATGTTTTTAGGATTTATTCCTTTAAGCGACCCATTTGCAGTATTACAAATGTTATTTGCTGGAGCAATATTAACTTTAGATATATTAATAGGAGCGTTTATAATTGCAATATTTTATGCAATTACAGGAAGAGTTTTTTGCTCTTGGATTTGCCCTGTTAATATAATAACAGATTGTGCAAACTATGTTAGAAGAAAATTAAGGATGAATCAAATTGAAAAAAAACAACCAGCAAGTAGAAAAATTAGATACTATGTTTTAGCATTGAGTCTAATTTTATCTGCAATATTAGGTGTAACAGCATTTGAGTTCATTTCTCCAGTTTCTATAACTCACAGAGCAATAATCTTTGGCGTAGGGATGGCATGGACTATGCTTTTAGTGATATTCTTATTTGATCTATTTATTTTAAAAAATGGTTGGTGTGGACATATTTGTCCGTTAGGTGGATTTTATGCATTAATTGGTAGGTTTAGATTACTCAAAATTGATTATGATATGCCAAAATGTACTGATTGTATGAAATGCAAAGAAATTTGTCCAGAAAATCAAGTTTTGTGGATGATAGGAAAACAAAATATACCAATTTTAAGTGCAGAATGTACCAATTGCGGTAGATGTGTAGAAGTATGCGATGATGATGCTTTACACTTTTCTTTAAAAACTCAAATAGGAGATAAAAAATGAAATTAGTTAGTAAGATAGCTTTAAGCTTTGTAGTTGCTTCATCTTTTATATTTGTAGGATGTGCAGATAATGCAAAGCCAAATAGTAATGAAATGACAAAGAAAACAATTGAAGATACTTCAATTGGATTTAGAAAGGTAGATTTGTTTAGTGAAGATGGTGTAATGCCAGATAGAACACTATATAGTACAGCAGAAGCTGGAAGTGGTAAAACAATTGATAGAGCGTTTCAAGATGCTCCACCTATGATTCCACATACAGTTGAAGGAATGTTACCAATTACAATAAGCAACAATATGTGTATTCAGTGTCATGCACCTGAAGTTGCAGAGAGCCTTGGAACTTTACCATATCCAAAATCTCACTTAACAGATTTTAGACCAAAACATATGTTAAAAGGTGATGATTTTGTAAAAGCTGTTGATACTTCAAAAAATGAAGTTGTTATGCAAGAGACTCAAGTATTAGCAGGTGCAAGATTTAATTGTAGCGCTTGTCATGCTCCTCAAAGTCAAAGTGGACAATGGGTTGAAAACAATTTTAAAGCAGATTTTACAACAAAAGATGGTGCTAAGAGATCTAATTGGGTAGGAGATATTATCCTAGAAGGTGTAGATACAATTGAGTAATTCTACAAAAAGAAGAGAGTTTTTTAACTCTTTTCTTTCTTCTAAACAACAACAAAAAGAAATAGTTGTAAGACCTCCATATGAAGTTGATGAAAATTCTTTTCATAAAGTGTGCAAAGAATGTAGTAGTTTTTGTAGCACAGTTTGTGAAGAGAATATTATAAAAATTGCAAAAGACAAAACACCTTATTTAGATTTTAGTTTTGGTGGATGTACTTTCTGTGGTGAGTGTGAAAAAGTTTGTAGTTTTGATGTGTTACAAAAAAATGAGCAAAATAGTGTTATAAATATCTTATTTGAAATTAATATGTTAAAATGCTTGAGCTGGAATAAAACAATGTGTTTTTCTTGTAAAGATCCATGTCCAAATAATGCAATTGAGTTTTTAGCAATGTTTAGACCTAGTATTAATCAAAAATTATGTACTTCATGTGGTTTTTGCTTTAATGTTTGTCCTACAAGTGCTATAAAATATACTCAATACAAAAAGGAAAATGATGAAAGCGATTTTTAAAGCAAATATTGAAGAAAATGGCTTAGGTGGCTGGTTAATAAGAATAACTGATACTTCAACAAATGAAGAAATGTGTTGCAATACTTTTGAAGAATTTGAATCAATTTTAGAATATATTGGTTCAAATTGCCAAGAAGGTATTGAAATAAAGTGGAGTAAAGCAGATAATTTAACCCAAGAACATTTTTTTGAGGTAAAACAGTGTATGGCAAAATTAAATAAGGAACTTCAAAATAATGGTTAAATTAATTTTATATGTCTTTATTTTATTTTCATATAGCTTTAGTTTAGATACATTAACTCCTACATTTAGCCTAAAAGCAAAAGGAGATGTACAAGATTTATTGTATAAAAACAATTTGCTATATGCAGCAAACAGTAGTGGAAGCATTGAAGTTTTTGATATTCAAAGTAAAAGTGTAATTAAGACTATAACTTTACCCACAATTCTTGATTTTGCAGGAGATGAAATCCCAGCAAAAATCTATTCGATTGATTTATTTTATGAAAAATTGCTAATAGTTTCACAAGGTTTAAAAGGATATAGAAATCTTTGGATTTATGAAAATGGTAAATTGATAAAAATATTTGATATAGATAAAAAGTATTTTATTCAAAAGGCATCATTTTTGGATGAAAATAGAATTTTATTTGCACAATTGAGTAATCAAATTGGTGTTTACAACCTTGAAACGAAGCAAAATGAGTACTTAATTCAAATTAGCCATTCATCTTTTTCACACTATAAATTAAGCGAAGATAAAAAAACTTTTGCAACAACTGATGAAAGTGGGATTGTAAGAATAATAGATTCAAATAATAGCAAAACTATTAAAGAGTTGAAAGCTCTTAATTTGGATAGAGTTTATCAATTAGATTACAAAAATGGTGTTGTTTTAACTGCAGGTCAAGATAGAAAAGCAGTTGTTTATCCTAAAAACTCTTTAGAGTATAGTTTAAATTTTGATTTTTTATTATATAGCTGTGCACTGAGCCCAGATAGTTCACTTGGAGCAGTTTCTTATAATGAACAAAATGAAATTTTAATTTTTGATATACATACAAAAAAATATCTGTATAATTTAACAAATCAAAAAGCAACATTAACACAAATTCTTTTTATAAGTAAAAATGAACTATTTGCGAGTAGCGATAGTGAAATTATAAATTTTTATAAATTTAAATAAATAGGAGAAAAAAATATGAATATTTCAAGTATTATAGTACAAACTTTACCAAAACATACAGAAGAAGTTGTAGAAGCACTTAAAAAATGCGAAGCATGTGATTACCATATGCATGATGAAAAAGGAAGAATTATTATTACAATAGAAGGTGAAGGTGTTAGCGAAGAGTTAGCAAAACTAAAAATTATTGAAGCTATTCCTCACGTAATATCGGCTGATATGCAAATGGCTTATAGCGAAGATGAATTAAGTGAACATGTAGAAGTATTAAACAATGCAGATGTAATTCCAAAAATGCTAAATGATGATACAATTGACCCAGATAGAATTATTTACAATGGTGATTTAAAGAAAAAAGATTTATCTGGATTTGCTGAGCATCTTGACAAATTAAAATAAGTTTTAATGAAAAACTATTTTAATATTTTCTTTTGTTTTATATTTTTGCCACAGCTTTTGTTTGGATATAAAACAACTGTAATAAATGCTTATGCAGTTTCTATTTATGACAAAGATTTAAAAGAAGAAAATGTACAAGGTTTAGGAAAAACAAAAAAAGATTATAATGGCGTTGTATACACAAAGATTTATGCTTTTGGAAGATTCTACCAAGAAAGTCCAAGTGTAAAAATTGGTAATTCAAAAGGTCATTTAGTAGATAAAAAACCAATTTATAAAGAGAAAATGTTAGTTGGGTATGAAATGCTTTTCAAGCATTACACTGTAGAAAAAGGGTATATCAAAGTTTTGGTTGGTAAAAGGCTTTTTGATTCAAAAGTATATGTAAGATAGCTTACATATACTTTTTTAGAACTTCAGGAATTTTTATAGTTCCATCTTCTTGTTGGTAGTTTTCCATAATAGCAACAAGTGTTCTTCCTACTGCTAAACTAGAACCATTTAGAGTATGAACTAAACTATTTTTTTTGTTCTCTTTAAATCTTATTTTTGCACGTCTAGCTTGAAACTCTCTTGTGTTTGAAATAGAAGAGATTTCTCTAAATTTTCCTTGACCAGGAAGCCAAACTTCTAAATCAATTGTAACAGATGCACTAAAACCTAAATCACCAGTACAAAGTTGTACTTTTTGATGGCAAAGTCCAAGAGAAGTTAGTAAATCACTTGCACAATCTACCATTTTTTGGAATACTTCATCACTTTGGTCTGGTTTAGTAATTGCAACCATTTCAACTTTATCAAATTGGTGTTGTCTTATTAGTCCTCTTGTATCTCTTCCTGCGCTTCCTGCTTCTTTTCTAAAGCAAGGAGTATAAGAAGTTAGCAATAAAGGAAGCTCTGCTTCATCTAAAATCTCATCGTTGTAAAGATTTGTAAGACATACTTCAGAAGTTGGGATTAAATATAAATCTTCACCTTCTATTTTGAACAAATCATCTGCAAATTTAGGTAACTGACCTGTGCCTTGAAGAGTATTTGAGTTTGCCATAAATGGAACATACCATTCACTAAAACCTCTTTGTGTATTAAAATCAAGCATATAATTTATTAAAGCTCTTTCTAGCTTTGCAGCTTGACCATTTAGTGCAGTAAATCTTGATTTTGCAATTTTAACACCTCTTACAAAATCTAAAGTTCCATCTTTCTCACCTAAATCCCAATGTTCTTTTGGCTCAAACGAAAAAGTTGGTTTTTCTCCAATTACTTCTAATACAACATTTTCATTTTCATCTTCACCATCTGGAACACTGTCATCAGGTAAATTTGGAACTCCTAAAACAATAGCTTCTAACTCATCTTCTAAAATTCTAACTTCATCTTCTAAGTTTTGTTTTTGCTCTTTTAAAGAGTTGATTTCATTTTGTAAAGGTGCAATATCAAGCCCTTCTTTTTTATATCTTCCAAACTCTTTTGAAAGAGCATTTTGTTTTGCAGTTGTCTCTTCCATAAGTTGTCTTTTATCTTTTGCTTTTAGTGCTAATTGTTTTAACGAAGCTAAAAGCTCTTCATCTACGCCTTTTCTTTGTAGTTTAGAAGCTACAAATTCATAATCTTTTTGTAGTAGTTTTATATCAATCATTTATCTTACTTTATGTTAATTTTTTGTGCGAAATTATAACAAAGATAATCATACATTTTGCTTTTTTGATAATTAGTCGTGATTTTTAACTTATTTAGTTATAATTCACAAAAAATAAGGATTTACATTGAGAATTTTATCAGGTATTCAACCTTCAGGAACTATTCATATAGGAAACTATTTTGGAATGATAAAAAAGATGATAGAATCACAAGATGAAGGTGAACTTTTCGCTTTTATTGCTTCTTATCATGCTTTAACTTCAGTAAAAGACAAACAAGCTTTAGAAAATAATATGATAGAAGCAGCTATAAATTTTCTTGCTCTTGGAATGGATCCAAACAAATCTACATTTTGGGTACAACACGATGTTAAAGAGGTATTAGAACTTTACTGGATTCTATCAAATCATACTTCTATGGGATTGTTAGAAAGAGCTCATTCATACAAAGATAAAGTTGCAAAAGGTATTCAGTCTAATCATGGACTTTTTTCTTATCCTGTGCTTATGGCTGCAGATATTTTATTATTTGATTCAAATATTGTTCCAGTTGGAAAAGACCAAATACAACATGTAGAAATGACGAGAGATATTGCAAATAGTTTTAACAATGTTTATGGAGAAGTTTTTACTCTTCCTGTTGCAAAAGTTGACGAAGTTTTACAAACAGTTCCAGGAACAGATGGTGCAAAAATGTCAAAATCTTACGGAAATACAATTGATATGTTTAACTCACCAAAGGTTATCAAAAAGCAAGTTATGAGTGTAGTTACAGACTCAACAGCACTTGAAGAGCCAAAAGATTATAAAAATTGCAATGTTTATAAACTTTGTGAACTTTTTATGAATGAAGATGAACTTCTTGAACTTCAAAAAAGATATGCAACACCAGGTGAAGGGTATGGGCATTTTAAACTAACTTTATTAGATAAAATCAATGAGTACTTTGAAGTATATAAAGATAAAAGAGAGTACTACTTAAATAACAAAGATGAAGTAAGAGATATCTTGGCTTTTGGAGCAAATAAAGCAAGAAAAATTGCAGATACTAAAATGCAAAAAGTTAGAGAAGTAGTAGGATTAAACTATTAAAATTGCTAAATGTAAATACTTAGGAGTATTTTCCTAAGTATTTGACTTTTATTATTTTGTTAAATTGTATGTATCATTTGCAATAACATACTCTTCATTTGTAGGAATTACAAAAATTCTTCCATTAGAACCATTTGTTGAGATATCTCTGGCTTTGTTTGATCTTTTATTATTTTTAACGGGATCAATATTTAGCCCCATATAATCAAGACCTGCACAAACTTTTTCTCGAATTAAACTTGAGTTTTCACCAATACCACCTGTAAAACAAAGTGCATCGATACCATCTAATGCAGCTGCATATGAACCAACATATTTTTTAATAATATATGCAACCATATCAACAGCTAATCTGCATCTCTCATCTCCTTGAGTCATTCCATCTAAAACTTCTCTTAAATCAGAAGATTTTCCTGAAACTCCTAAAATACCAGATTTTTTGTTTAACATATCAAGAGTTTCTTGAATATTTAGTCCTTCTCTTTCCATAATGTATTGCAAAGCACCAGCTCCAATATCACCACATCTTGTTCCCATCATTAAACCTTGAACAGGAGTAAGTCCCATTGATGTATCTATACATTTTCCATCATAAATAGCAGAAACAGAAGACCCATTTCCTAAATGGCAAACTATTATTCTGGTGTTTCTTTTTTTATCCAACATATCTCTTGCCTCATTTGAAACATAAAAATGGCTAGTTCCGTGAAATCCATATTTTCTAATTTTATATTTTTCATATTGTTCATATGGAAGAGGGTACATATATGCATAATCTGGCATTGTTTGATGAAATGCTGTATCAAATACTGCAACATTTGGTTTGTCTGGCATTAAATCTTGACAAATTTCAATTCCCATAATATTTGCAGGATTGTGCAAAGGAGCAAGAGGTATTAATTCTTTTAAGGTTTCAATAACTTTATTATCAACTATAACTGAACCAGAAAAACCTTCACCACCGTGTGCAACTCTGTGGCCGATTGATTCGATATCATTAATAGAGTCAATAACTTTACCTTCTCCACTTGTAAGTGTTTTTAATACTAGTTCTATAGCTTCTCGATGAGTTGGCATAGGAACATCCATTTGTAGTTTTTGTTCACCATTAAATTCATGTTTTAAAACTCCATCTATTCCAATTCTTTCGCACAAGCCAGAAGCTAAAACTTCTTTTGTAGATGGGTTAATTAATTGATACTTTAAAGACGAGCTTCCTGCATTTAAAACGAATACTTTCATATTTACTCCTTAAATTGTTTATGGTTAACATTGGGTTGCTGTAATAGCCACTAAATTTGCAATATCTTCTACTGAGCATCCTCTTGATAAATCATTTACTGGTTTAGCCAATCCTTGGACTATTGGACCATGTGCTTGTGCATTTGCAAATCTTTGTACTAATTTGTATCCTATATTTCCTGATTGTAAATCTGGGAATACTAAGATATTTGCTACTCCAGCTACTTTTGAATCTGGTGCTTTTTTCTTACCAATACTTTCTACAATTGCAGCATCTGCTTGCATTTCACCATCAAAAGCAAAATCTACATTTCTATCCTTTAAAATTTGAACAGCATTTTGTACTTTACTTACAAGTGGATGCTCGGCACTTCCCATTGTAGAAAATGATAGCATCGCAACTCTTGGTTCAAGTCCAACTACATTTTTTGCAGTTTGTGCAGTTGAGGCAGCAATATCTGCAAGTTGTTCAGAGGTTGGTTCTGGTAAAACTGCACAATCAGCAAACAGTAAAAGACCATTATCTCCAAAAGATTTGTCAATTGTTTCCATAATAAAAGTAGATGATACAGTTTTAATTCCAGGAGCAGTTTTAATAACTTGAATAGCAGCTCTTAAAACGTCAGCAGTTGGAGAGTTTGAACCTGCTACTAAACCATCAGCATCTCCAAGTCTTACCATCATGCAACCAAAAAATCTAGGTTCAGTTGTTAAAATCTCTTTTGCTTCATCTGAACTTAAACTTTTTGATTTTCTAAGCTCTACTAGTTCATCTACATAAGCTTCTAGTTTTGTGAAATTTTTTGGGTCAATAATAGTTGCACCTTCAATATTTATATTATATTTTAAAGCATCAGCTTTTATAGCATCTATATTTCCAATCAAAACAACATTTGCTGTTTTTTCTTCTAAAACTTGTTGTGTTGCTCTTAAAACTCTTTCATCTTCAGGCTCAGGAAGAACGATTGTTTTAAGCTCTTTTTTTGCATTTTCTTTAATGTTTTCAATTAGACCCATAAATATTTCCTTTATTATTTTAGTGTAACTTAAAAGTTATAAATATAATAACTTTTAAACAATTCTGAAATTACATTTTATATTATATTTAAAAAAAAGTACACAAATTTTACAGTTTCAAAAAGAGTTTAAAAAGATTTTTTAGATAGTGTGAATATTTGTAATATATTTAGATTTTTATAGGTGACAATTAGTAGTAATTGAAAAGGGGTTAACTTAATAAATGCCTTAGGCATTTATTAAGTTATATGTATCAGTAGCAATCACAAGTTCTTCATTTGTAGGAATTACAAAAATTTTTACATTTGAAGATTTTTTATTTATTTCTCTTGCTTCACTATTTCTTATTTTGTTTTTTTCTAAATCAAGCTCAATGCCCATAAATTTAAGGTTTGAGCAAACTTTTTCTCTAATTAGATCTGCATTTTCCCCAATTCCAGCTGTAAAGCAAATCGCATCAACTCCACCCATTGCACCAGCATAAGCACAAATATATTTTTTGATTCTATTACATTTCATATCTATTGCTAAAGAAGCTCTTTCGTTTCCATTTTGGCTTGCTTCAATTATCTCTCTTAAATCAGAGCTAATTCCAGAAACTCCTAAAAGTCCAGATTTCTTATTTAAGTAGTCAATAATTTCAGAAACTCCTAATTCCTTTTTTATTCTAAGATATGTAATACAAGTTGGATCTAAATCTCCACATCTTGTTCCCATAACAAGGCCTTCAAGTGGTGTTAATCCCATAGATGTGTCAAAAGATTTTCCATCTTTTACTGCACAAACTGAAGAACCATTTCCTAAATGACATACAATAACTTTAGAATCTTTTTTGTTATTTAAAAGCTTAATTGCTTCATTTGAAACATAGTAGTGACTAGTTCCATGAAAACCATATTTTCTTACTTTATGATCTTTATAATCTTCATAAGGAAGCGCGTACATATAATTTGCCGAAGGCATAGTTTGATGAAACGCAGTGTCAAACACTGCAATATTTGGTTTTCCTATCATTAATTCCATGCAAATTTTGATACCTAAAATATGAGCAGGATTATGTAAAGGAGCAAGAGGAATTAATTCTTCTAGTTTTGCAAGAACATCGTTGTCAATAATAACGCTTTTATTAAAATATTCTCCTCCATGAACTACTCTGTGCCCAATTGCATCAATTTTATCAATTGAATCAATAACTTTGTTTTCACTTTTAGTTAATAAATCAAGTACAAAAGAAATTGCTTCTTTATGTGTAGGTAAACTTGTCTCTTCTTTGATTTTTTGGTCATTTGCTTCGTGAATTACTCTTCCATCAATTCCAATTCTTTCACACAATCCAGAAGCTAAAACTTCTTTTGATATTGGGTTCATTAATTGGTATTTCAATGATGAACTTCCGGCATTTAAAATAAATATTAACATCTTTAAACCTTTATAAAAAATAGGGGTGATTATACATAAAATAGATTAAATTATATTTTAATTTTCACTTTAGGTTGGTTTTTAAGTTTTAAAAACATCATAGACGTCATGATCGCATCATTGTATGCATCATGTGAACCAAGCTGTGGAATATTTAAATCATTTAAAATGGTATTAAATCTCAAATCAATATGTCCTTGAGGAATGGCTTCCATTTTCCAATCATAGTAAATAGCAGAAACTTCTAAAGCTTTTTGAGGAAGTTTTATACCAAGCATATTAACAAGATATTTATTAACCATTGCAATATCAAACTCTAAATAATAACCAACTAAAGTTCGATTACCTACAAACTTTAAAAATTCTTTTAGTACATCTTCAATATCTTCAGCTTCATCTAAATCACACTCTCTAATAAGGTGTACTTTTATTGCTTCTGTTTGAAGTTTTGTTTTTGGCTTTATATATTTCACAAATCTTTTACTAGAGATAATAGTATTATTTTTAATAATAACTGCTCCAATAGAGATAATATCATCTTTTTTTGGATCTAATCCAGTTGTTTCGCAGTCAAAGCAAACAAATTCATCTTTATGAGGCTCATCAAATAGATATAAATAATCTAAGTTTTTTAGTTTTTTCTTATTAAAATAGTTTTTTATTTTTCTAAACATAGTTTAACTTATAATGATATTCTAATTTTTTCTTGAGTTTATTAACAATTTTAAAACTATCTTTTAATAAATCTTTTTCCATAGTGTTCAAATCATCTGGATTTATATAATTGTCGATTGTTATTCCAGCATCAAGTTTAGTTAGATTTGACTTTAATTTAATTGTACATAGGAAGTTAAATGCTTCAATTAACTCATCTGAGAATTCTTCATCAAAAACTTTTAAAGATGTTAGCTTTTTAATTCTTTTTATTGTATTAGTATTTAGGATTTTGTATTCTAAGCTTAGACTTCTGACACTTTGTACTAATATAAAAATTCCACCTTTTTTAATATCTATTTCATGCGAGTGCTCTTTTTTGTCATTGTCATAAACAAATCCATCAAAAAAACCAAGTGGAACATTAAAATTTGTGATTACTTTTGCAAAATGCATAAAAAAACTTTGTGAAGTTGATCCTATTTTAAAGATATTTTCTTTTAAACTTTTTAACAACTCTCTATCTCCACTTGCAACAACTGCATCATAAAAAATTGCTAAATTCATAAAATCATCACCGCTTTTATTTGTAATCCAAGTAAATATTAAGTCCTTAAACTCTTTATGCCTTTTGCACCAGTAAGGGTTCGATACCATGATATTTCCTTCGCATCTAGGAAAACCAAAATCAACTAAATGCTCTGTATATTCTTTGGTAAATTTGTAAAGTTCTTCATTTGAAATTTCGCAATCATCTGCAATAATTAAAGCATTGTCTTGATCTGTTTTTAAAACTTGTTCACATCTTCCTTCACTTCCCATAACAATTAAACAAGACTTTCCAATCAAAGATTTAGGCGCTGTTATTAAAAATAGTTTATTCATAACTTTTCTATTAAGCTGATTAATTAGTTTTGCAATAAAATCAATCTTTACACCTTTTGCATTTAAAGAACGAATTATTTTAATAAAAGATAAACTTGCTTCTTTTAATTCTTCTAAGGTTTCAGCTTTTTCAATTTTATTTGAAACAGAAAATATGTGAGTTGCAAAAAATGAAGAGAGTGATATTTGATCTAAAATACCTATAATTTCTTTTTCGTTATTTATAACAGCAACTCTTTTAATTCCATGTTTTGTCATAGTAAGCTGAGCGTTAAACAAAAAGTCATCATCTTGTATAGTAATAATATCTTTTGAAGATATTTTGCCAACAATATCATCATAATCCATTCTATTTAAAATCACTTTTTGTCTAAAATCAGAGTCTGTAACTATGAAAATGTCTCTATTTTCATTTTTTAATAAAAGAGTAGGAACTTTTTCTTGCTTGATTTTTAGTGCAGCTTCATAAATAGTTGTGTTGTAAGGGATAGTTACAACTTTATGAAGATGTGCATCTTTTACTTTTGCCAGCATAATATTTGCTAGTTCTTTGTTTTTTTCATTCGAGATATTTGCATTTAGTTTTTGAGAAATCGATTGAAAAAAGTAGCTTTCTAATATGCTACTTTCATGAAGTATTTTTATAAAAATAGTTCTATTTAGTGCATAACAAATTGTTTCTTGTGCAGTAATAAAACTATTTTTAGAAAAACTTTCAAGAAGCGATTTAGCATCAAAAACTTCGTTCTTTGAATAAATTGAAACTACTTCCTCATCTTTTTTCTCTTGAACTACTCCTTTAATAATAAAGAAAAGTTTATCTGGGGAAGAACCATTTTCTTGAATTATTTCATCTTTTTTAAAATAAAGAATATCCAAATTTTGTGAGATTTCATCAAGTTGTTGTTTATTTAAGTTATCAAATGGATGAATGTTTTTTATAAATGCAGTTTGTTCTAATACGCTCATAGTTTTTCCAAATGTAAAATTTAAGTTTTCAAAAGTATATTATATATAAAGTCACTAAAGAGACCTCTTTAGTGACTATTTGTGTTAATGTTCAACCGCTCCGTCTGCACCTATACCTGTATTAGCTCTTACATTTTGTGCTCTAAACAATTCTTTTTCATCTTTTGCTCTTTGAGAATTATCTATTTTAGAGAAGAACCAAATACCAATAAATGCGATACTTACTGAAAATAGTGCAGGGTGCGCATATGGAAAAATAGCTTTTTCATTTCCTAAGATCTGAACCCAAACATTGGGACCTAATATAACAAGTGAAACAGCAGTTATAAGACCTAAGAAACCACCATAAAAAGCACCTTTTGTTGTAAGTTTTGACCAATAAATTGATAAAAACAAAATTGGGAAGTTTGCACTTGCTGCAATTCCAAATGCTAGCCCAACCATATATGCAATATTTTGTGATTCAAATGCAATTCCTAAAACAACGCCAATTACACCAACAACAATTACAGTTAGTTTCGATAGTTTAACAACTTGTTCATCACTTGCATTTGGATTTATTACATTTGCATAAATATCGTGGGATATTGCAGATGCTCCTGCCAGCGTAAGTCCTGAAACAACAGCTAAAATAGTTGCAAATGCAACTGCTGAAATAAATCCTAAAAATGCATTTCCACCTAACATGTGTGATAAGTGAACTGATGCCATATTATTTCCACCAAATAGTTGCCCATCTACAAAGTATTGTGCACCTGCAGGAGAATTTAAAAGTGCAATTGCTCCAAATCCTACAATAGTAATAATAATCCAAAAATAAGCAACAAAAGCAGTTGCATATACTACTGATTTTCTAGCTTCTCTTGCATTTCCAACTGTAAAGAATCTCATCAGAACATGAGGAAGTCCTGCAGTTCCTAACATTAAAGCCATTCCTAATGAAATAGCAGAGATTGGGTCAGATATAAATGTACCTGGACTTAAAATTGCTTCTTTAGCTTCATGGTTATCAACTGCAGCAACTGCAAGTGATTCAAAAGAGAAGTCAAAAGCATATAAAACCATAATAGCCATAAATGAAACCCCAGATAATAAAAGAACTGCTTTAATAATTTGTACCCAAGTAGTTGCAAGCATTCCACCAAATGTTACATATACAATCATTAATGCACCAACCATAAATACTGCGTATTCATACTCCATTCCAAACAAAATTTGAATAAGCTTTCCAGCTCCTACCATTTGAGCAATTAAGTATAAAACTACAACCGAAAGTGAACCAAATGCTGCTAGAGTTCTTATCTCTTTTTGTCCAAGTCTATAAGCTGCAATATCAGCAAATGTAAATTTACCAAGATTTCTTAATTTTTCAGCCATAAAAAACAAAATTACAGGCCAACCAACTAAAAAAGATACAGCATAGATAACTCCATCATAACCTTTTAAATAAATAAGTCCAGAAACTCCAAGAAAAGCTGCAGCAGACATATAATCTCCTGCGATTGCTAAACCATTTTGAAACCCAGAAATACCACCACCAGCAGTATAAAAATCATTTGCAGATTTTGTTTTTCTAGCTGCCCAATATGTAATTCCTAAAGTTCCAGCAATAAAAATTAAGAACATAATAATTGCAGGAATATTTAGTTCATTTCTAGCACCTTCAAATGTAGCCTCACCAGCTGCAAATAAAGATATTGTAAACAATGAAATTAGTGTTAATATTTTAATCATTATAAAAGATCCTTTACGTCATTTTTGATATCATCAGTTAAGTTTTCAAACTCGTTATTTGCTTTATTTACATAAATAAGAGTTGTAATAAAACTTAGAACTAAAATAGCAAGTGCAATAGGAAAAGCTATAGTTGTCATATTATCGCCAATTTTCATTGCCAATATGTCTTTGTTAAAAGCAATAACTAATATATAGCCATAAAACATAAGAAGCACAAATGCCCCTAGCTTCATCCCTAAAGCAGTTCTTTTGGTTACAAGCTCTTGATATTTAGGATTTTCTTCAATCCTATCTACTAATTCGTTGTTCATTTTTCCTTCCTATATTTATATTTTGATATATTTTTTATTCACAAAGAAACAGTGACATAAATAAATATATTCGTAATTTATTATACTTAGAATGTTAAATTATATGTTAGTAAAGTGTACAATAAGTATCATGATTATTAAAATAGTTGTAAAATAGTAACACAAAAGTGGTGTTTTAGAAGTAAAATTTTTGAAAGAAAAATATACTAAAGAGTAAAAAAGCTCTTTAGTATAAAACTATTAGTGATCAACTGCTGCTTCAGCTCCAATACCAGTTTCAGCACGTATATTTTGGGCTTGGAAAGCTATTGCTTCGTCTTTTGCTCTTTGTGAATTATCTGTAATTGAGAAGAACCAAATTGAAATAAATGCTACTGTTACAGAGAATAATGCTGGATATTTATATGGAAAAATAGCTTGAGCATTTCCTAAAATATCTACCCAAACAGTTGGACCTAAAATAAATAGTAAAACAGCAGTGAATAATCCAATAAATCCACCAATAAATGCACCCCTTGTTGTAAGTTTTGACCAATATATTGATAAAAATAGAATTGGAAAGTTTGCGCTAGCTGCAATTGCAAAAGCAAGACCAACCATAAAGGCAATATTTTGATCTTCAAAAGTTATACCTAATATAACACCAATAATACCTATTACAATAACAGAAATTTTTGAGATTTTAATTTCATCTTCCTCTGTTGCATTTGTATTTATTACGCAAGCATATAAATCATGCGAAATAGATGATGCTCCTGCTAAGGTTAAACCAGCAACAACAGCTAAAATAGTTGCAAATGCAACAGCTGAAATAAATCCTAAAAATATATCTCCTCCAACAACATGAGATAAGTGAATTGCTGCCATATTATTTCCACCTAAAAGTTTTCCATTTTCAAAGTATATAGCACCTTCAGGAGAGTTTAGAAATACAATTGCTCCTAAACCAATAATTGCAATAATTAAATAAAAATATCCAATAAATCCTGTCGCATAAACAACAGATTTTCTAGCTTCTGTAGCATTTCCAACTGTAAAGAATCTCATTAATACATGAGGAAGACCAGCTGTTCCTAGCATCAATGCAAGCCCTAAAGATATAGCTGAAATTGGATCTGTTACAAGCCCACCTGGCTCCATAATAGCTTGACCTTTTTCATGATTTGCAACTGCTTGTGCTGAAAGCTCTTCAAAGCTAAATCCGAAATGGCTTAAAACCATAAATCCCATAAAAGTAACTCCTGAAAGAAGAAGTACTGCTTTAATTATTTGAACCCAAGTAGTTGCTAGCATCCCACCAAAAGTAACATAAATAATCATCATAACACCAACTAAAACTACAGCCCAAGTATAAGGTAATCCAAAAAGAATTTGGATAAGTTTTCCAGAACCAACCATTTGAGCAATTAAATATAAAGTAACAACGCTTAGCGAACCAAAAGATGCAAGTGTTCTAATCTCTTTTTGTCCTAGTCTATATGCTGCAATATCAATAAATGTAAATTTCCCTAAATTTTTTAATTTTTCAGCCATTAAAAACAAAATTACTGGCCAACCAACTAAAAAACCAACCGCATAGATAAGTCCATCATATCCTTGAAAATAAACAAGACCAGTAATTCCTAAAAATGAAGCTGCAGACATATAATCACCTGCAATTGCTAGTCCATTTTGAAATCCAGAAATTCCTCCTCCTGCAGTATAAAAGTCACTTGCAGATTTTGTTTTTTTTGCTGCCCAATAAGTAACTCCTAAAGTTGCTCCTACAAATATAAAAAACATAACTATTGCGGGAGTATTTAATCCAGCGCCACCTTCATTGGCAAATAAAGACATTGAAAAGATAGTTGTTATAAGTATTAATATTTTTATCATAAAGAATCCTTTGCATCATCTTTAACTTTATTAATTAAAGTTTCAAATTCACCATTTGCTCGAATTACGTATATAATTGTTGTAATGATGCTAATAATAATGATAGTTGCTCCAACTGGGAATGCCAAAGTTGTAACACCTTCAGCACTTATTTTGGTTGCTAAAAAGCTAGGATTAAATGCAACTAATGCAATATATCCATAATACATTGCAAACATAAAAATCGATAATTTTATAGCAAAGCTTGTTCTTTTTTTTACCAATTTCTGGTAATTTGGATTATTTCTAATCTTTTGTACTTGTTCTTCAGTCATAATTATTTCTCCATATAAATTTAAAAGTTTTAAAACAAAAATACATAAAGTTATCTATTATACTTATATAATTTTATGAAAACCTATGTGTGGATTGCTTTTTTATGAAAACTTTTTTGATAAAAATCTATGTTACTATATGCAACAAAAAAAGTATTGAAATTCTTATTTGTCACAATAAAATAATAAATAAAAATTTTAAATAATCTATCTTTATTATAGTTGTATACCATATTTCTTATCAATATTAACCATTTGTTTTATATAAACAAAGATTAAAATAACAAAAGTATATATTAACCCTTGTTGTTCAAACCAATATCCAAGTTTTATTCCTGATATTTCAATTTGATTTAATTGTTCTATAAATACAATACAACATAAAAAAGAAATAATTAACCAAATTACTAAAAGTTTTAGGATAAGTTTGAAATTTTCTATCCAATAGTGTTTAGCTTTTTGAGAGTCCATATATTTCCTTTGGGTATAAACTTAAGTAACAAAGAAAGTATAAAGTATTATAGTAGCAATAAAGTAGCATTTTGAATTTTTAAAAATGAAAGATAGCTTATAAGGAATAGTACCTATCTATTTTGTAACCAAGCCCACGAATATTTTTAATAAAATCTTCTTTGAGTGATTTTTTTAAACGAGATATTTCTGCTCGTATAGTTGGATTGTCAATAATCTCTGCATCCCATACATCTATTCTAAAGCGCTCAAAATCCACAATTATATTTATATTAAGTGCCAAAATATGTATTATTTCAAGTTGTTTTTTTGTTAAGTTTTGAGCTTCATTATTAAAGTATAATATTTTATCAGCTTTTGAGTAAGAGTAGTTTTTAGAAAATCTAATATGAGATGTTATTTGTTGCTCATTTTTAGCTATTTGATTTATTTTTATACCTAATTCTGCAAGATGAAAGGGTTTTTTTAAATATTCTTTACATCCAAGCTCGTATCCTTTTGTAATATCTTCAATATCTTGCAAAGCGCTTATAAAAATAGTTGGAATAAATATCTTTTGCTTATTTAAAATCTCAATTACTTCAAATCCATCTAAAATTGGGACATTTATATCTAAAATTAGTAAATCATAATTGTTATGTATATTATCAATTACTAATTGCCCATTTCCAAAACTATCAACTTGATGCCCAATGCTTATTAGGTATTGACTAATGGCACTATTTAACATTATTTCATCTTCTAAAAGTAGTATTTTCATTATATTTTAAACCTATATGTAAATATTGTTTCATTTTCTTTAGAATTTACATCTATTAAGACACTATTATGATCGCAGATTTCTTTTACAATTTTTAATCCCAAACCAAAGCCGCCTTTGGCACTATTTTCTCTATAAAATTGGTCATTAAAGACTTTATTTATATCAACAATTTTTTTTGAGTTTGTTTTTATTTCAAAAACAACAAAATCATTTTGCCCTTGAAGCTTTATAAATATGATAGAGTCTTTACATGAGTATTTTATAGCATTTGAAATATTATTGTCAATAACTCTTTGTAATTCTGTTTCATTGAAATTAATAAAAACATCACCTTGTATATTTGTGATAAATAAAAGATTGTTAGCTGTAGCAATGTCATTAAAAAATTCAATTCTACTTTTTAGATATTCACTAAAATTAATATATGATTTTTTATATTTAACATGATTTTTTTGAATCATATAACTTAAATCATCATATATTGTATTAATTATTTTTGAACCAGATTCAATATTCTTAAGATGAATATTTTCATAGTTTTGCATTCTAAGTAGATCTATATTTGTTTGAATAATGAATAAGGGAGTATTTATTTCATGTACTGCTTTTTTTAAAAATTCTTTTTGTGTTTTTAATAGGTTGCTTAGTTCTTGTGTTTTATCATTTACTTTATCTTCTAAATTTCTATTTAAATCTTCAAGTAATTGTGTTTTATATTTTATATTTTGTATTGCATCATTTGCATAATTTACAATAGTTCTAAACTCTGTGAAAACAACCTTGTTTTGGTTCAATGGTTCATTAATTGTTTGAGACTCTTTAAAATATTTCCCAATCTCTCTTATCTCATTTGAAATTAAAATAGTTGCGTTTTTATAAATAAATATAGAATAAAAAATCAATAACACTGTAAGTGTAATGATTAAAAAAGAGTAAGTTGTAATTTTTTCATCATATTTCTCTTTGGCTTCTTGCACAACTTCTTCTATAGAGTCTAAATAAACTCCTTTCCCAATTGTCCAATTCCATGGTGAATATGATTGTGCAAAAGAGATTTTATCTACTTCTTTATTTTTTTGTGGTTTGAACCAAAAATATTTTACAAAGCCACCATCTGGAAGTTTTGAAATTTCTATTAGTTTTTTTATAACTTGGACTCCATTTGGATCTTGAAATTCATAAAGATTTTTTCCTATGTACTCTTTGTTTTCTTGATAGTAAATTGATTTTCCATTAAAATCATAAATAAAAATGTAATCACTAGCATCTTTATTTGTTTTAAGATGTTCTAATGTTTGCAAAATCTCTTTTTTTATTTCATCTTCACTTTTTATGTTTTTATTGGCATTATGATAGTAGTCAATATATTTAATGATTTTTGTTATATTTTCTTTTAAAAGGGATTTTTGTTTATCTAGATTGTTTTGCTCAATAATACTTACTTTTTCTTGAAATTCTGTATATGCACTTGAAATTGAAGTAAAAGTAAAAAATGAAATAAGAAAAATGATAAAAACAATACTGTAAATAATAAGTTTATAAATACTTTTTACTTTAATCATAAAACAAATGCCTTATAAATAATAAATATGTGCAAGAATAGCTAATAATTTATGAAAACAACTTAAGGATAAAATTAATTTGTGGAAAAGTAGATTAAGTGTGTAAAAGTGGCGCGGCTGACGAGACTCGAACTCGCGACCTCCTGCGTGACAGGCAGGCATTCTAACCAACTAAACTACAGCCGCACACTTGAACATTATGGTGGTCGATACAAGACTCGAACTTGTGACATCTACCTTGTAAGGGTAGCGCTCTACCAACTGAGCTAATCGACCAAATTGTTTAACAAAATTAAGAAATGATGAAAACAAAATGGTGATCCCTAGGGGATTCGAACCCCTATGGCAAGGATGAAAACCTTGAA
>CAYJFN010000002.1:17008-22867 GCA_964369325.1 uncultured Arcobacteraceae bacterium | reverse complement strand
GTCCTTTAGAAACTAACTCTGAAGAAGAGAGACATATGTATGGTCAAAACAGAATCTCTGAAGGTAAAGTTCCAGTTTGTGCTGCTATGTGTGCAACAAAAGCATTACTAGTAGGTGAAGCAGAAGAAATTAGTGCTGTTATAAGAGAAAGAGCACTATTAAAAGGAAGAAGAAATACATCAGCTGCCCTTTCTCAAAAAGCTTATGGAACAAATTAAAGGTTAAACTATGAAAAAAGGTATATATTTTCTGTTTTTACTTTTAAGTTCAGTAGCATTATTTGCTGCAGGTGGCGATGGTCATGCAGAAGTAGAGAGTCTTACTTGGTATCCGGCGTTTGATCCAGTATATGGTGATGAAAATATCATGACAAATATATTGAATTACGGAAAAGAAGGAACTTTACAACTAGGTCATTGGTTCACTGAATTACAAAGTAAATGGTTTGCACTAGGATTTTTAATAGTCCTAGTTGCAATTCCTGTAGTATTTTTTATTCATTATATGATAATTGGGCCAAAAGTATTTTCTCATGATGGAAAAAAATATTACGCGTTCCCAGTATTCCAAAGAGTGATCCATGCAATTGCAGGAGTATCATTTATAGTTCTAGTTCCAACTGGTTTTGTAATGGTATTTGGTGATTACTTAGGTGGAGGAACATTTGTAACAATTTGTAAAGAGATGCATGCTATTTCAACTGTACCGTTTGCAATATCTGTTGTTCCAATGACTTTAATGTGGTTCAAAGATATGCTTCCTGTTATGGATGATGTTAGATGGATGCTAATCTTAGGTGGTTATTTAAGTAAAGTAAAAAGACCAATTCCTGCAGGAAAATTTAATGCAGGGCAAAAAATGTGGTACTGGATTTGTACATTTGGTGGAATTGTAATGATTTTATCAGGTGCAGCATTATATTTTACAGATTTCCAACTAGCAATTGTAACTTCAATGGGATTAACACAAATGGAGTTTTTAAGATTGTGTGCAATACTTCATAATATTTTAGGTATGGCAGTTGCAGCACTATTCTTTACTCACGTGTATATGTCAGTATTTGCTATTAAAGGTGCTATTCATAGTATCATTAGTGGATATAAAGAAGAAGAAGAATTACAAATTTTACATAGCTCTTTTTACAAAAAACTTGATAAAAGTGAGTTAGTAGAAGTAGATCATCACTAAACAAAAGATGAAATAAAAAAATAAGTAAGCTTTTAAGCTTACTTATTTTACTTTTTAACTAAAATACTTCCTAAAAACACAAAAGAGAAAAAATGAATAACGATAAATATCTAAAAAAAGTAATCATAGATAAAGTACATGGTGATGAAGCTGAAGAATTTTGTGATGTAACTATTGAAGAAGCAAGACTTAATGTATATTTGAATGGGGAAAAAGCTATTTCAATGATGTCTATCCCAGTAGATCAAGAAGCACACGCAATTGGTTTTTTAATGAGTGAAAATGTAATTTCAACTGTCGATGATGTAGAAGAGATAATCGTCAGTAAAAATGGCTTAGAAGTTTATGTAAAAGCAAAAATAAATGAAGATTCACTTAAAAACCTATACAAAGAAAAAACACTAACAAGTGGATGTGGCGGTGGAGTAACTGGAAATGTAGAAGGCAGTGTTGAAATACCTTTTAATCAAACATCATTTCAGATTAAACCTGAAATAATATTTACAGAAGTTAAAAAATTTTATGAAGAGAGTGAGTTATATAAATTAACAGGTTGTGTTCATAAAGCAATGATTTATTTGCTTGATGGAACAACAATAACTGCAGAAGATATTGGAAGACATAATGCGATTGATAAAGTTGTAGGGAAATGTAAACTACAAAGACTTGATACTACAAAATCTGTTTTGTTTGTTAGTGGAAGATTGTCTTCAGAAATGGTAACAAAAGCTGTAATGCATAGAATTCCAATAATTGTTTCAAGGACAGCTCCAACATATTTAGGAGTACAAACAGCACAAAAACATGGATTGACACTAATAGGTTTTGCAAGAGGTAAAAAGATGAACCTTTATACACATCAAGGTAGAATTGATGTCTAGCATAGATGATAATATTGATATAGATATAACAGCTGAACAAAAAGATATTATCTTAAATAATTTAGATGAAAATGGAAGATTGACTTGCCTTAAAGGTTTCAAAGTTGCAAAACTTTTAAAAGTTGAGCCAATTATGATTTCAGCTATTGCAAAAAAGCTTGAAATAAAAATATCTAACTGTGAGCTGGGGGTTTTTGGTAAACTTGAGTTTAGTGAGTCAAATTTAGAGTTATATAAAAACATTAAACAGAAATATCAAAATACACAAATAGAGTGTAAAGACTTGTGGGACGAAGCAAAAAAAACAACATTAAAAGAAGTTGGAAGTGTTGCTAAAAATTCAGATATAGAAGTTGTAAATTGCCAATTAGGTTGTTTTAGATTAAGAGCTGGACATAAAAACAAAAATTAAGCTAATATTTAATAAAATAAGAACTAATTCCTATAATTTATGAAATTACCAAAAAACAAAAGAGAGAAGCAATGAAAGTAAAAGTTAAAATATGGATTGAAGATGATGAAGAAAATCTTATTTTTGGTGGTGGTAAAACAGAAATATTAGAGTATATTGATAAGACTGGTTCTATTTCTGAAGCTGCAAAAGAAGTTGGTATGAACTATAAAAAAGCTTGGAGCCATATAAAGATTTTGGAAAAATATGTAGAAGATGATTTGGTATTTACTTTTAAAGGCAGAGGTGAAAATAGTGGAACAACACTTACTCCAAAAGCAAAAGAGATAATGGAAAAGTACAATATTTTACAAAAAGAGATAAAAGATTTTGGACAACAAAAATTTGAAGAACTTTTTTTAGAAGATGGGAATGCTATTTTGAGACCAAAGGAAGATAAATAGTGTACAAATTAAATTTTTTGTTATACCCAAATGTGCAAGAAACTCATATTTCATGCAGTAATTCGCTTAATGTATTAGAACAAAATGAAGACTTTTTCTCTCTTAAAGCAGAGTTTCTAAATAGATATAATTTTAAAAATTTTAAAACAATTGATTTTTCAAAATATGGAGTTTTGGGACTTTTTTTAGAATTAAAAGGTGAAATTGCTGTGAGTTTAGGTGAAACACAAGCAATAATAGATGCTGCAAAACAATATGAAGAATTAGGTTTTAATATAACTTGGCTTCCATTAAATAAAAATGGAAGTGTTAATCTAGAAAAATTAAAAGAAAAAAAGTTTGATTATATGTTTGTTTCTTCTTATGTTATGGATACTTTTTTAAAAACTGATTTACAAGAGATTAAAACACTAAGTAATGCAAAAATAATTTCAAATGCAAGTGCTGATTTTTCTTTGATAAGTGATATAGTAATTTTTGACTGCTATAAACTAAGTGGCTATACAAGCAGTGCAGTTATTTTACATAATGGTGAATTGCCAGAACAAAACTTAGCAAATATAGATGCAGTAAGTTTTTATCTATGTTACAAAGCGTTAAAAGAACAAAGTTTTAATTTAACTAATAAAGAAGTTTTCATAAACATATTAAAAGAAAAATTTGAAGATGACTTATATTTCTTTGTAGAACCAAAAAGCACTTTAGAATATTCACTGCATTTTGGATTAAAAGGAATAAAAGCAAGAGAACTTATAAGAACACTAAGTTTAAGTGGTATTTTAATTACTAATGGAGAAGGATGTTCTCTTGGTTTATCAAAACCTTCAAGAATTATTCAAGCAATGGGATATGATGAGTTAACTAGTAGAAATTCTATTTCATTATCTTTTAATCAAGAATATAGTGAATTAGAAATTCAAAAAATAGTGAAAAATATATATAGACAATATAAACAAATAAGGCTTTTAAATGAGTAATAAGTTAATATATTTAGATTTTTGTGAGGCAATTAAAAAGAGTTTAGAAAGTGTAAGCTCAACAAAACTTACACAAAAACTTCCTATTTTGGATAGTTTAAATAAGGTTTTAGCACAAGATATAATTTGTAAAAAAAATTTACCATCTTTTAACAACTCCGCAATGGATGGATTTGCAATAAGATATGAAGATATTGGAAAAACATTAAATGTAAAAAGAGTAATTTATGCTGGAGATAAGGATGAAAAAATAACACCAGATTTATTTGAAAATGAATGTTATAAAATTATGACAGGAGCACAAGTTCCTGCTGATGTTGATACTATAGTTCCCATTGAAAATTGTATAGATGTTACAAATGAAACAGTAACAATTCCAATGAATGTAAAACAAGGAAGTAATCTTAGATTTAAAGGTGAAGAACAAAAAGAGGGAAATGTTTTACTTAAAAAAGGTGAACAAATTGACTCTTCTCATATTACATTGCTTGCTTCACAAGGTATTGTGATGGTAGAAGTTTATAAAGATATCTCAATTGTAGTTTTATCAACAGGTGACGAATTAAAAGAACCTTGGGAAAATTCAGATGAAGATGAAATTTATAATTGTAACTCGTATGCAATAATTTCACTACTTAAACAAAGTGGGTTTAATGCAACTTATGGGGGAGTTATTCCAGATAATTTAGATAAATCAATTGAGTATATATCAAATTTAAAAAATTATGATGCCATCATAACAACAGGTGGTATTTCAATGGGAGATGCTGATTTTGTTGCACAAGCTTTTATGCAAAATGGCTTAGAGCCAATTTTTCACGGTGTAAATTTAAAACCAGGACGACCTATAATGATGGGAAAAATGGATAAAACAACAGTCTTATCGTTACCAGGAAACCCACTTACAGCAATGGTTAGCACTCATTTATTTGCAATAAATGTACTTAAAAAAATTCAAGGAGGAAAATCTTTTTATCACGATATAGTTAAAGCAGAAAATCAAATAGAGTTTAAAACTAAATCAGGCAGAGTAAATGTGGTCTTGGGTTACTATGAAAATGGTAAGTTTAGTGTAACTAGACAGAACAAATATGGTTCTGGCATGATTACAGCTTTATATGAAAGTAATGCTTTATTAGTTTCAAGTTCAAATACAAGTTATATTGAGCAAGATAAAGTAGTGAAAGTAATTTTATTTAATAGTAAATTACTTTCTGAACAGATAGATATTTTAAATTAAAACAAAGGAAAACGAATGAAATTAAACAAACTTACAATGCTTTTAGCATCATTATCAATAGTAGCTTGCGCAAATTTAAGTGCAGCAGAATTAATGATGGCAACAACAACAAGTACAGATAACACAGGTTTACTAGATGTAGTAGCTCCAAAATTTAAAAAAGATACAGGAATTGACTTAAAATGGGCAGCAACAGGAACTGGTAATGCTTTAAAAATGGGTCAAAATTGTGATGTAGATATTCTTTTTGTACACGCTCCTGCATCTGAGAAAAAATTTGTTGATGCAGGATATGGTGTAAATAGACAACAAGTTATGTATAATGATTTTATTATCGTTGGTCCAAAAACAGATCCTGCAAAAGTAAGTGGAATGTCTTCTGCTGAAGCTTTAAAAAAGATTCAAAATGACAAAGCTAACTTCTTTAGTAGAGGAGATGATTCAGGAACAAATAAAAAAGAGATTAGTTTATGGAAAGAAGCAATTACAACTGCTCCTGAAAAACAAGAGTGGTATATTCAAACAGGTCAAGGTATGTTAAGAACTATTGATATGTCTGCTCAAAAAGATGGATATACAATGACAGATAGAGGAACTTGGATTAAGTATGTTTCTCAACAAGGTGACAAAAATAGATTAAAAATTGTTGTTGAAGGTGATAAAACTTTATTTAACCAATATAGTGTTATTACAATAAACAAAGAAAAATGTAAAGATG
>CAYJFN010000002.1:15724-16908 GCA_964369325.1 uncultured Arcobacteraceae bacterium | reverse complement strand
TCTTGGTCTTTGCTTATAAGTTTAGTTTTAGGACTTCCTTTAGGCTTTTTGCTTGGGTATTACAATTTCCCAGGCAAAAGCATTGTAAGAACTATAGTAGACACATTGTTAGCATTACCTACGGTTGTAATTGGCTTAACCGCTTATATAATTTTTTCTAAAAGTGGTATTTTTGGTGACTTAAATTTTTTATTTACACAAAAAGCAATTATTGTTGGACAGATTATTTTAGGGCTTCCTATTATTATTGCACTAACTGCAACACAAGTAGAAACTATTGATAAAAGATTATACACATCATTAAAAGGTTTAGGTGCTAATGCAAAGCAAATTTTTATTGCAACCTTGATTGAATCCAAATTTGGACTTATGACGGCGGCTGTAACTGCTTATGGAAGAATTGTTACGGAAATTGGGATTTCAATGATGGTTGGAGGAAATATAAAATATCATACAAGAACTATTACAACAGCTATTTCATTGGAGACAGGAAAGGGTGAATATGTGACAGGAATTGCACTTGGAATAGTTTTATTTTCTATTGCACTTATAGTAAATATCATACTTTCTATGTTGAAAAGGAGATGGATGCAATGAAAAATCTTTACGATTTAAAAAATATTGAATATTTCCATGATGAAAAAAGAGTTTTAAACATAAAAAACTTAGAAATAAAAGAGAATCAAATTATTGGTGTATTTGGTCCAAATGGAAGTGGAAAATCAACAATGTTTTCACTTTTGTCTTTGATAAATAAACCTGCTAGTGGAGAGTTGTATTATAAAGGAGTTAAATCAACTGAACTTACAACTACTCAAAGACAAGAGATAGTTATATTGCCACAAAATCCATACCTTTTTAAAAGGAGTGTTTTTGATAACATTGCATATGGTTTACATCTAAGAAAAGATACATCAAATTTAAAACAAAGAATTGATGAAGTTTTATCTCAAGTTGGACTTTCAAAATCATTTGAAAGTAGAAAATGGAGTCAGCTTTCAGGTGGAGAAGCACAAAGAGTAGCACTTGCAGCTAGACTAATTTTAAAACCAAAAGTTTTAATACTAGATGAACCAACTGTAGGAGTTGATACAAATTCTGCACAACTTATAAAAGAGGCAATTTTCTTGGCTAGACAAAAATGGAATACATCTTTACTTATATCAAGTCATGATCATCATTGG
>CAYJFN010000002.1:0-15624 GCA_964369325.1 uncultured Arcobacteraceae bacterium | reverse complement strand
GGCTAGACAAAAATGGAATACATCTTTACTTATATCAAGTCATGATCATCATTGGCTAAATCATACATGTGACTCAAAGATTGCACTTTTTCAAGGTGAATTAATTCAAAGTGGAAGTATAAATCTCATTTTTGCACCTTGGAATAAAGATGAAAATGGAAATTTAGTAAAAGAGTTTATATGTGGACAAAAGTTAATTTTTGAAAATAGTAAATCTAAGAAAAAAGATTCAATAGTTATGATAAATTCTGAAAATATTCATATTGTTGACAATGAACAAAATAGCCTTAAAGCACTTATAACTTCGATATATAAAGAACCAAAGAAAGATGAAATGCAAGTAGAAATGCTAGTAGGAGGAATTTGTTTAAATAGTAAAGTTTTAACATTTGAATTAAAGGAGAAAAACATACTACCTGGAAATATTGTAAATATAAAAATTGATACATCTAAGGTTTGTTGGATATAAATTTTGATACAATTTTGAAATTTGATGAAATATTATCAAATAAATTAAAGGAGAAGATATGTTTGTAAAATTAAACGACAGAGTTTATTTAAATATGGACAAAGTTACAAGACTAAAAATTGATCATGTTGAAGATGGAATTAGAGTAAGATTTTATCAAGGACAAGAGCAAGTTGCAAAATCAAGAAAATTTGCATCTGTTGAAGAAGCTCAAGCTTGGCTAGAAGAGTTTTTAGGACAAGTTAAATAAAACTACTAATAAACTAGTTTATGTCTTGATTCTCTTTTGGGTCAAGACTTTTCTTCTTATCATACTACATTATCATCAATTCAGATAGAATATATTTAGTAAACAATAGTTGATTGTTTAAATTTAAGATAAGTTTTTTCTAATGTTTTCATAAAAAAATTCAATATTTTTTAGTTTTAATTTTGATTCTCTTTGCTTTTGGCCCCACATTGGTTCAGGAAAAAAAGAATCTTCTTTAAATCTAGCCATTATATGAAAATGTACATGGGGAAAATAATTGCCAAAAGAAGCAATATTTATTTTTTCTGGGTTAAAAAAGGTTATCATCTCTTTTTCAATAACATCTAAGCATTTTAGTATTTCTAACTTAGTGTCTCTGTCACAATAACTAAATTCTTTATAAGGATTTTTAGAAAATATTTTTAACCAAGGTATTTCACTTTCTTCTACAACAACTTTTATAAAATCATTACTAAATATTATTTTTTCTTCCATGAGCTCAGCCTTTAAATTTTAATAATTCTAGCAGATATATATTAGTTATAGCTTATTCAAGTTGCTTTAAGCTAAATTTTATTATAATCCAAATCCATTTTTCAACCATAGAGGAATTTTTTACTAAATACTTGTGTGTTTTGTAAAGAGTTGGTAGAAGGTGAAATTGGCTACTATTACCAAAATATGTACCTTTTACCTGTTGATTAGTGGCAATAAACACAAAGGAAAGCAACAATGAAAGTTAGAGCTTCAGTTAAGAAAATGTGTGACAAATGTAAAATTGTCAAACGAAGAGGTATCGTAAGAGTAATTTGCGAAACTAAAAAACACAAACAAAGACAAGGATAAAAAGACATGGCAAGAATCGCAGGTGTTGATTTACCAAACAAAAAAAGAATGGAGTACGCATTAACGTACATTTACGGAATTGGTTTACATAATTCTAGATTAATTTTAGATGCTGTTGGAATTGATTACAATAAAAGAGCACACGAATTAACAGAAGATGAAGCAGCTATTATTAGAAAAGAAATCCAAGAAAACTACATGGTAGAAGGGGATTTAAGAAAAAAAGTTGCAATGGATATTAAGTCTTTAATGGATTTAGGTTCATATAGAGGTTTAAGACATAGAAAAGGTTTACCTTGTAGAGGGCAAAAAACAAAAACAAATGCTCGAACTAGAAAAGGTAAAAAGAAAACTGTTGGTTCAGCTAGCAAGTAAGGATAACTAATGGCAAAAAGAAAAGTAACTAGAAAAAAAATAGTAAAAAAGAATATTGCTGATGGTATCGTACATATTGCAGCAACATTTAACAATACAATGGTAACAGTAACTGATAGTGCTGGTAACGCAATTGCTTGGTCAAGTGCTGGTAATTTAGGTTTCAAAGGAAGTAAAAAATCTACTCCTTTTGCTGCACAACAAGCTGTAGAAGATGCAATGAAAAAAGCTATGGAACATGGTATCAAAAATGTTGGTATTAAAGTTCAAGGACCAGGTTCAGGTAGAGATACTGCTGTAAAATCAATTGGTTCTATTGAAGGGATCACTGTTAAGTGGTTTAAGGATGTTACACCGTTACCACACAATGGTTGTAGACCTCCTAAGAGAAGAAGAGTGTAAGGAGTATACATGGCAAGATATAGAGGACCAGTAGAAAAAATCGAAAGAAGACTTGATGCAGATCTTGGACTAAAAGGTGAGAGAAGATTAGCAGGTAAAAGTGCTTTAGAAAAAAGACCTTTCCCTCCAGGGCAACATGGACAAAGAAGAAACAAAATCACTGAATATGGTTTACAGTTAAGAGAAAAGCAAAAAGCTAAGTACCTTTATGGAGTTTCTGAAAAACAATTTAGAAAATACTTTAAAGAAGCAGTAAGAAGAGAAGGAAATACTGGAGAAATTCTAATTCAACTTATTGAGCAAAGATTAGATAATGTTGTTTATAGAATGGGATTTGCTACTACAAGAGCAAGTGCTAGACAGTTTACAACGCATGGACATATTTTAGTAGATGGTAAAAAAGTTGATATCCCTTCTTTTATTGTAAAACCAGGACAAAAAATTGAAATTAAAGAGAAATCTAAATCTAATCCACAAGTTGTTAGAGCTTTAGAATTAACAAACCAAACTGGAATTGTTGAATGGGTTGATGTAGATAAAGATAAAGTATTTGGTATTTTTACTAGAATTCCAACAAGAGAAGAAGTTGTTATTCCAGTTGAAGAAAGATTAATCGTAGAGTTATATTCTAAATAATAAAGGCAAAGGTAGCATATGAAGAAATTCGCAGATACACCGTTTTTACCAACAGAAGTTGAGATAGAGGCTATTAGTGATACACAAGCTAAAGTTACAGCATATCCGTTTGAAAGCGGATTTGCTATTACATTAGCACATCCATTAAGAAGACTTCTTCTTTCAAGTTCAGTTGGTTACGCACCAATCGCGGTAAAAATTGAAGGTGCAAGTCATGAATTTGACTCGTTAAGAGGTATGCTTGAAGATATTGCTATTTTTATTATTAATCTTAAAAACATTCAATTTAAAATCACTAATGATGAGAGTCAAATAGTAGCTGAATACTCTTTTGATGGTCCAAAAGAAATTAAAGGTAGTGATTTAGCAAACTCTGATTTAGAAGTAGTTAGCCCAGATGCTCATTTAGCAACTATTAATAGTGATTGTAATTTATCATTTTCTATCATTATTCAAAAAGGTATTGGCTATACTCCTTCTGAAGATATTAGAGAGATGATACCATCAGATTATATACCTATTGATGCTTTCTTTACTCCGGTTAAAAAAGTAGTTTATAGTATTGAAAAAATGTTAGTAGAAGATAACCCTAACTTTGAAAAAGCTGTATTTGATATTCATACTAATGGACAAATTTCACCAATTGATGCGTTTAAAGAGTCTGTTTCTGTTATGTATTCTCAAATGTCAGTATTTAATAAAGTATTTGATTTATCTGAAGTTACAGTTAGTGATAATGGAGAAGAACCTCTTGAATTAAAAGACTTAGTTGTAAAGATTGAGGATTTAAATTTAAGTGCTAGAAGTTTTAATTCATTAGATAGATCTGGATTGAAATTTTTAGGTGAATTAGTTCTTATGAGTGAAGTGGAAGTTAGAAATATTAAAAATCTTGGAAAAAAGTCATTAGATGAAATTGCTGAAAAATTAGAATCTCTTGGTTTCCCAATTGAAAGTACACTTCCAGAAAATGTAGCTTCTGCTTTAAGAAGAAAGCTAGAACAGTTAAAAGTATAATAAAGGTTTAATATGAGACACAAGCATGGATATAGAAAGTTAAATAGAACTTCTTCTCATAGAAAAGCATTGTTAAAAAATTTAGCAATTGCGTTAATTGAGAGAGAAAGAATTGAAACAACAGTTCCAAAAGCAAAAGAATTAAGAAGATATATTGAAAGATTAGTAACTACTTCAAGAAACGCTGATTTTAATACTCACAGACAAGTATTTGCAGCATTACAACACAAAGAAGCTACTAAAAAAATCATCAATGAAATTGCACCAAAGTATGTAGATAGAAATGGTGGATATACTTCAATTATCAAAACTAGAATTAGAAAGGGTGATGCTACTCAAATGGCTTATATTTCATTTGTATAGTAGATATTCCAACTAATTTAAAAGGTCAGAGTTTTTAGCTCTGACCTTTTTTTATATATAATAAAAAGAGTTCAGCTTTTAAAAGTTTGATAAATTAGAGTTTTAATAAAATTATTGTAAAATATTGCCTCGTTTAATATGGAAAAATAGGAGTAAAGTATTGATAACTTTAAAAGAAGCACTAGCTTTGAATAGCAGTGAAATAGAAAAATTAAAGAGTGAACTAAAAGAAAATATAGAATTAAATAAAGATTTAGGTGCTTATGTTGAGCAACTAACAAATTCTTCAATAAATGAATCTGGTTTTGGAATACCAATAGCTATAAAAGACAATATTAATGTTAAAAATTGGGAAATTACTTGTTCAAGTAATATTTTAAAAGGCTATATCTCTCCATACAATGCAACTGTTATCAATAAATTACTTGAAGCTGGTTTAGCTCCTTTTGGTAAAACAAATATGGATGAGCTAGCAATGGGAAGTTCAACTGAAAGTTCTTGTTATGGAAAAACTTTAAACCCCATAGATAAATCAAGAGTTCCAGGGGGAAGTAGTGGTGGAAGTGCTGCTGCTGTTGCTGCTGGAATTGCAATAGCTGCATTAGGAACAGATACAGGTGGAAGCATAAGACAACCTGCTGCTTATTGTGGTTGTGTTGGTATGAAACCTACTTATGGAAGAGTTTCAAGATATGGAATTGCAGCTTATTCATCTTCGCTAGATCAAGTAGGTCCTATTACTCAAAATGTTGAAGATGCTGCAATATTATATGACATTATTGCAGGACATGATAAAAAAGACTCAACTTCTGCTGAAATAAATACAGCAAAAGTTGCACCAAATCTAAATTCAAATAGAAAACTAACAATTGCAGTAATTGATAATTTTATAGACCAAGCAAGTGAAGATGTAAAAATAGCTCATGAAAAGGCTGTTGAGGCACTAAAAGCTGCAGGACATACAATTATTCACAAAAATATGGTTGATACTTCTAAAATCTTATCTACTTATTATATTATTGCAACTGCAGAAGCTAGTGCAAACTTTGCAAGACTAGATGGAGTTAGATACGGAAATAGAAAAGGTGATAAGAATTTAAAAGATGTTTATGTGCAAACAAAATCTCAAGGATTTGGACAAGAGGTTCAAAAAAGAATTATGTTAGGCTCTTTTGTATTAAGTTCTGGTTATTATGATGCTTATTACATAAAAGCTCAAAAAGTTAGACATTTAATCAAAGATGAATACGAATCAATTTTTAAAGAAGCTGATTTAATTTTATCTCCAGTTTCTCCAACAGTTGCACCAAAACTAGGTAGCTTTAAAACTTCTTTAGAGATGTATTTAAGTGATATTTATACAATATCAGTAAATCTTGCAGGACTTCCAGCTATTTCACTACCAGTTACAAATAGTAGTGAGGGTATGCCAGTTGGACTACAATTAATTGCGAACGCATATAATGAGCAAACACTATTTGATGGTGCATTAAGTTTAGAAAAACAAGTAAATTATAAAAAACAATAGGAAAATACAATGAAAATAAGAAAAAGAGCATTAACATTTGAAGATGTACTTTTAGTACCTGCAAAATCTGAAATTTTACCAAAAGAGGTATCATTAATTACAAAATTGACAAAAAATATTACTATGAATATTCCTTTTGTAAGTGCAGCTATGGATACAGTAACTGAATATAAAGCAGCAATTGCAATGGCAAGATTAGGTGGAATTGGAATTATTCATAAAAATATGGATATAGAGTCGCAGGTTTTACAAGTTCAAAAAGTTAAAAAAAGTGAAAGTGGAATGATAATTGACCCTTTTATTGTAACTGCTGAGCAAACTTTACAAGAAGCTGAAAATATTATGGCTACATATCGTATTTCAGGAGTTCCTGTAGTTGATAAAGACAACAATTTAGTAGGAATTTTAACAAATAGAGATATGAGATTTACAAAAGATTTTTCTCAAAAAGTAAAAGAAAATATGACTTCAATGCCATTGGTAACAGGTAAAGAGGGAACTTCTTTAGAAGAAGCTGCTGAAATTATGTATAAAAATAGAATTGAAAAACTTCCTATTGTTGATAGTAACAATAAACTAATTGGATTAATTACAAGTAAAGATATTAATAAAAAAAGAGAATATCCAAACTCAAACAAAGATAGTTTTGGAAGATTAAGAGTAGGGGCTGCTATTGGTGTTGGACAACTTGATAGAGCAAAAGCTTTAGTTGAAGCTGGAGTTGATGTACTTGTTTTAGATTCTGCACATGGTCACTCAAAAGGGATTTTAGATACAGTTAAGCTTATCAAAGAGAGTTTGGATATCGAAGTAATTGCAGGAAATGTTGCAACAGCGGAAGCTACTGAAGATTTAATAAAAGCAGGTGCAGATGCAGTTAAAGTTGGAATTGGACCAGGAAGTATTTGTACAACAAGAATTGTTGCAGGTGTAGGTGTCCCTCAAATTTCTGCAATAGATGAGTGCGCAGCTGCAGGTGCAAAACATGGAGTACCTATTATTGCAGATGGTGGTATTAAATTCTCTGGTGATGTAGCAAAAGCTTTAGCAGTAGGTGCAAGTTCAGTTATGATGGGTGGAGCTTTAGCCGGAACTGATGAAAGTCCAGGGGAAGTTGTATTATATCAAGGAAGAAAGTTTAAAACATATAGAGGAATGGGAAGTATTGGTGCTATGACAAAAGGAAGTACAGATAGATATTTCCAAGAAGGAACAGCAGCAGATAAATTAGTACCTGAAGGAATTGAAGGAAGAGTTGCTTATAGAGGAAAAATTGCAGATATTATTCATCAATTTGTTGGTGGATTAAGAAGTTCTATGGGATATTTAGGAAGTAAAGATATTCCAACATTCCAAGCAACAGCAGAGTTTGTTGAAATTACTAGTGCAGGGCTTAGAGAAAGCCATGTTCATGATGTAACAATTACAAATGAAGCTCCAAATTATCACGTATAAAATATTGAATTTTTAAATAAAATTAAATAGGAGATTTTGTGGAAGTCATTTTATCTATAAATAGTTTGATTAACGGGTTTGTTTGGGGACCAGTAATGCTGGTTTTGTTAGTTGGAACAGGTATATACCTTACTGTAAGAACAAATTTTTTTCAATTCAAAAAATCAAAAACAATACTAAAAGAGACTATAGGTAATATTTCACAAAATGACATAGAAACTACTAAAAAAGGTTCAATTAGTCCATTTGCGGCAATGACAACAGCTATTGCTTCAACTGTAGGAGTTGGAAATATTGCTGGTGTTGCAACTGCAATAGTCGCAGGTGGACCTGGTGCAATATTTTGGATGTGGATTTCAGCACTTTTTGGAATGATGACAAAATATGGAGAGATTTTATTGTCTGTAAAATATAGACAAAAAGATGCTCATGGTGCTTATTATGGTGGTCCTATGTACTATATTGAAAAAGGACTAAACAAAAAGTGGTTAGCAGTTACTTTTTGTGTTTTTGGTACAATGGCTTGTTTTGGTATAGGAAACATGACTCAATCCAATGAAATTGCAGCTGCATTAAAAAATACTTTAGGATTTTCTCCTTTATTTTCAGGTGTATTAATTGCTATTGTTGTAGCTTTAGTTATAGTTGGAGGAATATCTAGAATAGGAAAAGTTACTAAAAAAGTTGTACCTTTTATGGCAGCATTTTATATTTTAGGTGGAGTTTTGGCATTAATAGCAAATGCTAGTGAAATTCCTAAGGCATTTGAAATGATCTTTCACTATGCTTTTTCTTTTGAATCTGCAGGTGGTGGCGTTATGGGGTATATGATTGCTCGTGCGATTACCTTTGGATTTGCAAGAGGAGTATTTTCAAATGAAGCTGGTTTAGGTTCGGCTCCAATAGTTCATGCAGCAGCTAATACAAAAAGCCCAGTTAAACAAGGTATGTGGGGAATTTTTGAAGTATTTATTGATACTATTATAATTTGCACAATCACAGCTTTAGTTATTTTGACTTCTGGACTTGTAAGCGTTGAAGGAACAAATGTTATTACCCCTGCATCAGGTGGTGCTTTAACATCTTTAGCCTATGCAGAAGTTTTTGGTAGTTTTGGTGAGCTATTTATTTCAATCGCTATTATTTTCTTTGCTATTTCTACAATTTTAGGATGGAGCTATTATGGTGAAAGATGTATTGCATATATTTTAAAAGATAACAAAAAAGTAATATCTGTATTTAAAACTATATTTATATGTTTTATTGTTGTTGGTGCAGTAGGACAGCTACAAGTTGTTTGGGCAATATCTGATACTTTAAATGGAATGATGGCTATACCAAACTTAATAGGAATAATTGCTCTTTCTGGGATTATAATAAAAACTACAAAAGATTATATAAAAGACCCGAAATCTGTTGAAATGAATGATTAATATTCATTCAAATAAGCCATATAATCATATGGCTTATTTCCATTTTTGAATAGAATTATCACTAGTAGTTTTTAGAAGTTTTAAAGATTGTAATTTTATAAATTAAATTATAAGTTCACCTTCATTTGTATTTCTAACATCATCAATTTTAAATGTAGCATTTGCAATT
Source organism: uncultured Arcobacteraceae bacterium (assembly GCA_964369325.1). Taxonomy (GTDB): domain Bacteria; phylum Campylobacterota; class Campylobacteria; order Campylobacterales; family Arcobacteraceae; genus Marinarcus. Next base: position 6,681 of record CAYJFN010000002.1, on the reverse strand, counting down.
GCTCTTGAACTATCGTTTAGATGTTCATTTATCACTTTTTGAATAGTTTTTAATTCTTCTTCAGAAAATAGTGTTGAATCATATTCTTCTTCCATTTTAAGAAATTTAAGTTCAATAAATTTTTCATTACTAGTAACTTCAATATCTAAATAATCAAGCAGTTCTTGGATCAAATAAAGTCTTGTATCATCTTCATCTAAATCCTCATCATTTGCAATAATATCAAAAAGTTCGCTTAATATTTTGCCCTCAGGATGTCGTTTGGTTTTTATATATTCATCCCCAAATATCTTAGTGTCACAAAACTTTTGATGATTATAATCAATTAAAAAAAGCATTATCAATAGTTTTTTGTCATTTAGTTGTTTTACTTGTTTATGTAGCATATATAAAATTACATTTGCTACTTTTGTCATATCAAAATTCATAAATATCCTTTAAATTTCATCATCATTTATTTTCATATCTTCAAGACCTTCTAAAATATCAAGAGCATCTTTTTGTGTAAGATTTCCAAGTTTTATATCTTCTATTACTTCATTAAAATATTTTTTGACTTCACACATATATCTAAACTCTTCTTTTAGTGATTTAGTAGATTTTTGTTCTATTTTTTTCTGCATTGCTTCAATTTCTGCATTTACTTCAAGTAGAACATCATTTAAAAGCAGATCGTTTAATTGTTTTATGTAATCCATTGTATTGTCTCCTTAATTATTTTGAATTATAACAATACAAGGCTAAAGAAGTGATTTTTAGGTAAGCAAAAGAGTTTAAATTCTTTTGCTTTTAGTTTAACTTTTGCAAGGTGAAATTGTAAGTTCTTTTTGGTTTTTAACTAAAAAAGAGTCACCTATTCCTTTAACTTTTTTAATTTCTTCAATAGATTTAAAACACTTAATAGTATTTCTATATTCAACAATAGCTTTAGCTTTCTTTTCTCCTATTCCTTTAAGAGTAACTAACTCTTTTACGCTAGCAGTATTTATATCTACTGCAAACAAAAATGTTGCCAATGCAACAACACAAAGTAAAAACTTCATCTTTTCTCCTTTTATAAAATATCACATTATAGAGACAAAAAAATAACACTTTACTTAATTTTTATAAATTTAAAATAGTTTGTGATAAATGGTAACATATAGTATAATACGAAAAAATTTAGGAATTAGTATGACTTTTGACTCATTAAATCTCTTTTTAAAACTTTTAGAAAATTTAGAAAAAATAGATTTTGTTAAATTAACACAAGTACAAAAAGAGGTAATACCTCAAGTAATAGAAAAAAAAGATTTACTTGTTAGGTCAAAAACAGGAAGTGGTAAAACTGCTTCTTATGTATTACCAATTTTAAATGATTTATTAACTACAAAAGAGAAAAATAAGAAACCACATATAAAAGCTTTAATACTTACTCCTACAAGAGAGCTAACACTTCAAGTTACAGAATTTTTTAAAACAATGAGTTTAAATACTAACATAAAAGTAGTAAGTTTAATTGGTGGAGTTGGTATTTCGCAACAGTTATTAGATGTCCAAAAAGGTTGTGATATAGTTGTTGCAACATCAGGAAGACTTTTAGATATTATAAGTAAAAAGCAAATTAATTTAGATAAAGTTGAGTATTTTGTGCTTGATGAAGCTGATAAAATGCTTGATATAAATTTTCAAGATGAGTTAAATTTAGTTTTAGCTCAACTTCCAAAGAATAGACAAAATCTACTGTTCTCTGCAACTTTTAATGAAAAGATTTACAATGTAGTTTCTAAAATCTCTTCAGTGTTTACAAAAATAAATATACAAGAAGAAGAAATAATTCCACAAACTCTAATACAAAAAGCAATTTTAATTAATAAAGAGTATAAATCAGCACTTCTAAGAGCTTTTATAAAAGAAGAGAAGTTAAAATCAGTCTTAGTATTTATGGCAAATAAACGCTCATGTGATAATATTGCTAATAAGTTTAGAAAGTATGGTTTTAGTGCAGATTCCTTTCATGGTGATTTAACGCAAGAAGAAAGAATTTATACTTTAAATAGATTTAAAAATAGAAAAATAGAAGTTCTTTTTTTAACTGATATTGGCGCAAGAGGTTTGGATATACAAGATGTTGATTGTGTTGTAAATTTTGATTTACCAAGAAGTAGTGCTGATTATGTTCATAGAGTTGGAAGAACTGCAAGAGCAGAAAAAGATGGCTTAGCTTTAAGTTTACTTAGTAGTGAAGATTTAGAACATTTTAAACTTATTGAAAAAAGATATACTCTTGATATAATAAAAGAACAAAAAGAGGGCTTTTTGTTTACAAAAAAAGAGATTGTTAAACAAAAAGGAACAGCACCAGTAAAAGGGAAAAGAATGAGTAAAAAAGATAAACTTAGACTTCAACAAGCTAAAGATTTATCTAAATAAAACTACTATTTTTGTAAAATCAAAAAAATAATGAAGGAAAATTATGAACGAAAATGAATTAAATAATGAAGATAATCAAACAGCAAATTTTGAAGAGAAAATTCAAAATGCAAAAGAACTTTTAGAAAAATTAATTGACCCACAAATTACACTAAGTAATTCAGTAGAAATATATAAAAATGGTATGAATGAACTTAAAACTGCACAAGAGTTATTAGATAATGCAAAACTAGAATTTGAAGAATTAAATAAAAACTAATGCATACTTGATTAAATATATCAACTTTTAATTGATTTAATTTTAAGTTATTTTGGTTAATATTATAACTATATTTATAAAAGTTTACTTTTTTAATAAGGATTAAATATGATAGAAAAAAATGAGTTTTTTAATCGCCAAATAAAGCTTTGGGGTGAAGATGTACAAGACTCTTTACAAGATAAAAAAGTTGCAATTATAGGAAGTGGAGGGCTTGGTTGTTCTTTAGGTATTGCACTTGGGGCTAGTGGTATTGGTGAATTTGCATTAGTAGATTTTGATGAAGTAGGCGTACATAATATTCATAGACAAATTGGGTTTAAAGTTGGTGATGATGGAAAATATAAAGCAGAAGTTTTAAAAGAATTAGTAGAACAAAGATGTCCATTTACAAAAGTTACTGCTTATGTTGAAAGCTTTGAAGAGTTTGCAAAAAGAGATTTAGAGTTTGATTTAATTATTGATGCAACTGATAATCTTCCTACAAGAGCAGCTATTAACTCATATTGTATGAGCAAAAAACAAACTTGGATTTATGGAAGTGTTGAGGAATTTCATGGGCAAGTATGTTTTTTTGAAAATGCTTCTTTTGAAGCACTTTTCAAAATAAATGATAGAAAGCCAAATGGAATTGCTTGTCCAATTGTTATGCACATAGCTTCACTTCAGGCAAATTTAGCACTTAGATATTTAACAAATCAAAGTGTAAAAAAAGATACTTTATATTATCTATCTTTTAATGAAGATGGTGAATTAAACACACAAAAATTTCAACTTCCAAAGTATTAAGATTTTAAATCTTAATACTTAAAAAAATCTTTTAAACTACTATAAAATCTACTTTTATGTAACCATTTTTTAAGCACTTTTTGGATACCATTGTCAAATTTTTAAAAAACTTACTGGGGAATTTTAATGCCAAAAAGAGAAGATATAAAATCTATTTTACTTATCGGTTCTGGACCAATTGTTATTGGTCAAGCATGTGAGTTTGACTATTCAGGAACTCAAGCTACAAAAACACTAAAAGAGTTAGGATATAGAGTTGTTTTAATTAACTCAAATCCAGCAACAATTATGACAGACCCAGAGTTTGCAGATAAAACATATATTGAACCAATTACCGAAGAGGTAGTTGCAAAAATTATTGAAAAAGAAAAAATAGATGCAATTTTACCAACAATGGGTGGGCAAACTGCACTTAATGTTGCTACATCTATGTATGACAAGGGTATGTTAGAAGGAATTCATTTTTTAGGAGCTAATCCTGAAGCTATAAAAAAAGGTGAAGATAGACAGCTTTTTAATGAAGCTATGATAAAAATTGGTATGGATTTACCAAAAAGTGCAAATGCATATACAGTTGAAGAAGCAATGAAAGTTGCAAAAGAAATAGGATTTCCTGTAATTTCAAGAGCATCTTTTACTCTTGCAGGTGGTGGAAGTGGCGTTGCTTATAACATGGAAGAGTTTAAAGCTCTAGCAGAAGCTGGAATTGAAGCATCTCCAATCAATGAAATTGAGATTATGGAGTCAATGCTTGGTTGGAAAGAGTACGAAATGGAAGTTATCAGAGATCACAAAGATAACTGTATTATAGTGTGTTCTATTGAAAACTTAGATCCAATGGGTGTTCACACAGGAGATTCTGTTACTATTGCTCCAGCACTTACTCTTACAGATAAAGAGTACCAAGATATGAGAAATGCATCTTTTGCAATTTTAAGAGAAATAGGTGTTGATACAGGTGGTTCAAATGTACAATTCTCTATTTGTCCAAATACAGGAAGAATGATTGTAATTGAAATGAATCCAAGAGTTTCAAGAAGTTCTGCACTTGCATCTAAAGCAACTGGTTATCCTATTGCAAAAGTGGCAACTTTACTTGCGGTTGGATTTACTTTAGATGAAATAACAAACGATATTACAGGAACAGCAGCATCATTTGAACCAGTTATTGATTATATTGTTACAAAAATCCCAAGATTTACATTTGAAAAATTTCCAAAAGCTGATTCTACTTTGACAACAGGGATGAAGTCTGTTGGTGAAGTTATGTCTATGGGTAGAACTTTTAATGAATCTATTCAAAAAGCACTTTGTTCTATGGAAACTGGGATTGTTGGATTTGACCCAATTTGCGATGATATTGAAAAAATAAAAGCAGAAATAAGAAGACCAAACGCAGATAGGTTAAGATACTTAATGGAAGCATACAGACATGGTCTTACAAATGAAGAGATTTTTGAATTATGTAATATTGATCCTTGGTATTTAAGCAAATTTAGAGAAATTTATGAGATTGAAAAATCAATATGTGAATCAATTTTAGCAGATGAAACTGCAATGAGACATGTAAAGAGCAATGGATTTAGTGATAAAATGATTGCAAAATTAATTTCTAAAACAGAAGAAGATGTTTATAAAGCAAGAAAAAATTTGGGTGTTGAGTTTGAATATAACGAAGTTGATACTTGTTCAGCAGAGTTTAAAGCTTTAACTCCATATCTTTATTCAACTACAAATATAACAAAACTTCCAAAAGTACAAAAACAATCATCTAATGAGAAAAAAGTTTTAATTATTGGTGGTGGACCAAATAGAATTGGACAAGGAATTGAGTTTGATTATTGTTGTGTTCATGCAAGTTTTGCGTTAAATGAAATTGGTGTTAAAACAATCATGTACAACTGCAACCCTGAAACTGTATCAACAGATTATGACACTTCAGATATTTTATACTTTGAACCAATTGATTTTGAGCATGTAAGAGCAGTTATTGAAGAAGAACAACCAGATGGTATTATAGTTCATTTTGGTGGGCAAACTCCACTAAAACTTGCAAATGCTATTCATGAGTGTGGTGGGAAAATAATAGGAACAACAGCAGAAGTTATTGAACTAGCAGAAGATAGAGAAAAGTTTTCAAGTTTTGTTACAAAAGCAGGACTTTTACAGCCAGACAATGGAACAGCAGTAGAGGTTGAAGAAGCAGTACAAATTGCGCAAAGAATTGGTTATCCAGTACTTGTAAGACCATCATTTGTACTCGGTGGTAGAGGAATGAGAATTGTTTATTCTGTTGATGAATTAAGACAATATATGGATGAAGCAGTTTCAGTATCAAATGATGCACCTGTATTAATTGATAAATTCTTAGATAGAGCAATTGAACTAGATGTTGATTGTATTTGTGATGGAAAAGAGGTTTATATTGGTGGAATTATGCAACATATTGAAGAAGCAGGGGTTCATTCAGGTGATTCAGGTTGTTCCCTTCCTCCTATTTCAATCTCACAAGAACTAATTAAGGAACTTGAAGAAAAAACAAAAGCTATGGCACTGGGTCTTGGAGTTGTTGGGCTTATGAATACACAATATGCAATTCATAAAGGACAAATTTACTTAATTGAGGTAAATCCAAGAGCAAGTAGAACTGTACCATTTGTAAGCAAAGCAACAGGAATGCCACTTGCAAAAGTAGCAACAAGAGTTATGTGGGGTGAAAGCTTAAGAGATGCACTTGCAGTTTATGATAAAAATATTGTTACTGAAGAAAATGGTGTATTAAAACCAAAATTAAAAGGGCATATTTCTGTAAAAGAGGCAGTTTTTCCATTTAATAAATTAAGTGGTTCAGACCCTATTTTAACTCCTGAAATGAAATCTACTGGTGAAGTTATGGGAATTTCAACAAATTTCGGTGAGGCTTACGCAAAAGCACAAACAGCAGCTAAAAACAACTTACCAACATCTGGTAAAGTTTTTATAAGTCTTTGTGATTTAGATAAAGAGTTTGCACCAAAAATTGCACAAGAGCTTATAGACGAAGGTTTTTCTATTGTTGCAACTGGTGGTACTCATAAAACAATAGTTGATGCAGGAATAGAATGTGAGAAAGTTTTAAAAATAAGTGAAGGAAGACCAAATATAGTTGACTCAATTACAAATGGTGAAGTTGCACTTGCATTTAATACTTCAAATGGAAAAGAATCATCAAAAGAAGATGG
>CAYJFN010000001.1:14192-25052 GCA_964369325.1 uncultured Arcobacteraceae bacterium | reverse complement strand
TATTAACATTGTTATCTTGTAAAATAGGATAGTTTTCTAAATTTTCTTTAGATACAACACTTTCATAAAACTCCTTGCAAACTTCTACCATATGTGTTTTTGTTATTTTTATATCTTCATTAAACCAACCAACTTTTTTATGTGCAACTATATTTTCAACCAATGATTTAAACTGTTTTCCAGTTTCAAAATTTATCAAAATATCATATGGTTCTTTTTTTGAAGTTTTTATTATCTCTTTTTTTTGTGAACTAAAAATTATAGGTATTTTTTTGTGTTTTAAGTGAAAAACTTTGTTTATCCTTTTATCATTTAGAAAAAGTTTTCCTGAGCTTGGTGTTGTAACAAAATCAATAATTGTATCTTCTCCATACTCATATTTTAAAGCTTCTATTACAGAAGTTGAATAGACTAGATCACCTAAAGCTCCACATCTTATTATTAAAACTTTTTTAAAAATACTAGACACTTTATTCTCCATAAATTTCTCTATGATATTTCTTAAACCTTTTATGTTGCCAAAACCAGCAATCAGGATACTCAAAAATTTGTTTTGAGACTAAATCTGTTTGCATTTGAGTTAGTTCATCTATATGATTGTCTGTCTTAAAATCTACTTTTGTAACATCAATTGGTTCACACACTTTTATAGTATACTCTCTAAAATCATCGCAAACTGTAAAAATAGGGATAATTACTGCATCAAACTTTAAAGCAAGTCTTGAAGTTGAATCAGTTGCAATATCTTTTTTACCTAAAAATGTAACTTCGCTACCATTTCCAATATGTTGGTCAATCACAACTGCAATTGATTTACCATCTTTAAAAGCTTTTAACATCCCTTTTGCAGCTACTTTTTTTTCTAACATAGTAATAAAGTTTTTACTTCTTCCAATTTCATATTGTCTATTTACAAGTGGGTTTTCCATCTTTCTATTTACAACTGCTATTTCACCATATTTTAGTGCCATATATGGCAAAGTAAGCTCCCAACCACCATAGTGAGCAGTTATATATATAACTTTTCTTTTTTCATCATGAGCTTTTTGTATAACTTCACCGTTGATTAGTTTTGCTTTGCTAAATAGCTGTTCTTTGTCAATATGCTGATTTTCAATAAATTCATACATATTAAAAGCAAGTGATTTATATGAGTTATAAATTATTTCTTGTTTTCTTTCAAAAGAGATTGTATCTTCATATACTAAATTTAAGTTTGCTAGTGCTATTTTGTTGTGTTTTTTGTTAAATTTATAAGCTAAAAAGGCAACCACTTTTAGTAACCGTTTTATTAAAAAATTTGGCAGAATTAAAAATAAGAATTGAAATATTCTATAAATAAAATATATAAAATAGTCTTTAATAGTTGGTTTCATTTAATAACTCTCTTGCTGTTTTTGTAATCAATCCTTCTTCAATTTTACTTATAGAAAAATCATTTTTATCTATTTTGAAAGGATTAACTTGACTACTTGATTCAAGAACTAAATTCTTTGATGTAGTAAAGGTATTCCTATATCCAGGTGTGTTTCCAAAAAGTGTGATTGATGGCACATTTAAAGCCCATGCCATATGAGTGGGACCTGTGTCATTTCCTATTACTAAATCTGCTTTACTAATTAGCTCTTTTAAATCATTTAAACTTAATCTTGGAAGCATTTTAGCACAACTATTTTGACAAATATATGAAGCTATTTCTTTTTCTTCTTGGCTTCCCCAAACTACTAAAGTATTTTCATTTAAAGCATTTACTATTTTTACAATTTTCTCTTTTGAGTAAATTTTACTTTTCCAACTTGCACCTATTACAAAAACAATATTTTTTTTATCATCTTTAAAAAACTCTTTGTAACTATTATTTGCTTTAAAATACAAAAATGGCTCTTTTTGTAAAATCTCTTCAAAACTTATATCAAATTCTAAAGGCTTTGAAAGAACTTTTGTATTTCTTACAATTACATTTTCATCATAAGCAATATCTACTTTTATATTGTAGAACCAACTTGCAAACTTTTCTCTAATAGAAGTTTTGCTAAATCCTGCAATATTTTTCCCTAAAAACTTAGATACAAGTGCAGATTTAATAAGTCCTTGAGCATCTATGATTAAATCATAATTATTTTTAGAATATTCTTTTACTAATGATATTTGAGAAAAAATAGCTCTTTTATCTTTTTTTATAGCTTTTAAATCTATTTTATAGATGTTGTTTATATGTGGGTTGTGTTGTAAAATTTCATAAAAAGCATCTTGTACAAACCAATCAATTATCAAGTTTGGATAGTGCTTTTTTATAAATTGTAAAGCAATCATTGCGTGAATAATATCACCCATAGCAGAAAGCTTTACAATAGCAATTTTTTCAAATTTATTTTTTATCATAATTTTAAGATAGCACTACTTTTAAATCTTCTGGAAGTTCTAGTTTATCTATTGTTGTTTTTACTAAATATGAAACTTCATCTGTTTTTATAGTAAAAGTATTATCTTCTAAAATATATTCATATTTTTTTCTTGAATAATCTTGATTTAAGCACAAATTTAAAGACATCATAAAACTTAGCCACTGTAAACTTTGTAAAGATGGTAATAACTCTGCATAATCTTCAATATCTTTTTGTCTTGGTAGACTCTTTTTTGAAAACTTAATAATATGTGCAACTGTAACTCTTGAAGTGTGTAAAAAACAGTAATTTAATCCATTTAAAATAAAGTCAAATGCATTGTCATTTGATTTATAAATATTTAATGTTGTTCCAATTGAACTTAGTTTTGAAGAAACTACTAGAAGTGTTTTTAGTTTTGGGTTTAAATTATGAAGTGGTTGAAGAGCATCAAAGATTTTTTTTGCATTATTACCTAAATATGCACTTTGTTTTGTGTCAAGCTCAAACCTATCAAGCAAACTTCTTACACTTACATTAAAATTTTGTGGAAATTGATAGTTTGATGTTCTTAGTAAATCAGCTAAATATACCCCTTCTCTAACCCCTGCTCCTGATGTTATAACTTTTTGTATATTTAAAGCACTTAAAATAGTATCAAAAATAAATGTACCTTCACAAATAGTGTCATATCTATCTTTTTTTATTCCAAAGAATTTTAACTCTTCTTCATCTTTTGCATAAATTATCTCTTCAAAAATATCTCGTTGTTCCGTAAAGTCATAAGTAAATCCATGTATTACATCTAAAGGATAATTTACATTGTTCATTACTACTTTGCTTAAAGATCTAGCAGTTCCTCCAATACCAACGCATATTTTAGGTACTTCTTCGTCTAAATCTTTTAATTTTTCAAACTCTTTTAGTACATACTCTTTTGCGCCAATAATGTCTTTTTTATTAAAATATAACTCTCTTAATCTTACTGTTCCTATATTTAAAGAGATATTTTTTGTAATTCTTCCATCTTTAATAAAACAAAACTCAGTAGAACCACCACCTATATCAATAGTTACAAACTCTTTTTCATGTAATAAATTAACTGCAGCAATTCCACCATAAAATGCTTCTTTCGTACCATCTATGACTTTTATGTTTAAGTTTAACTCTTTTTTTACTTTATTTAAAAACTCTTTTGAGTTTGGAGCATCTCTTAATGCAGAAGTTGCAACACAGATAATTTTTCTTGATTTTAATGATTGAGAAATTTGAATAAAAGATTTTAAAGAGTCAAATGCTCTTTTTAAAGGTTGCGGTTGTAAGTTTCCACCATTTTCATAACAGCCTTCAGAGATTTTTACTCTACTTTTTGTCTCATTTAATAAATGAAAAGCAAATCGACTGCTTTTTTTGAATACAACCATTCGCATTGAGTTTGACCCAATGTCGATAATAGTTGTAATCTTTGCCATTTTATAGCTCTTCTTCTTGAAGTTGCTCGAATTTAAATTTTAACTCTTCCATTGTCTCTTGGTTGTCTGGATCTATAATAATACAATCAACTGGACAAACTTCAATACATGCTGGCTCTTCATAGTTTCCAACACACTCTGTACATCTATCAGAGTCAATTACATAAACAGGATCTCCCTCTTCAATAGCAGTATTTGGACACTCTTCTCTACAAGCATCACAAGCAATACACTCATCTGTAATCATTAAAGACATATCTTTTCCTTGACTTAGTAAAATTTTATTGAATTTATAACCTATTGTTCTTTAATTGCACTTTAATTAAACAAAGAAAATTAAAGAATATCAATAAAACGACAAAACTTAAAAGCAATAAAGCGCTAACTAACTTAACGCTTTTATAATCTCTTTTGCTGCATCTCTACCATCCGCAGCTGCTGTTACTGCTAAATGAGCACCTCTTTGACAATCTCCACCTGCATAAACTTTCTCATTTGAAGTTTTAAAGTTATTAATTTCTACCGCACCCCAAGAGTTTGTTTGAATATTTGCTTCAGATAAAAATGCTGGAACTTCTGGAGAAAAACCAAGCGCTAAGATAACAATATCCGCTTCTTGCATAAAATTACTATTTTCAATTATTTGTACTTTTTGTCTACCGCTTTCATCTGCTTGAGTCATAATAGTTTCAAGTAGTTCAACTCCAATTACATTTTTATTTTCAACTAAAATTTTTACAGGAGATACATTGAACATAAATTCAACACCCTCTTCTTTTGAATTAACTACCTCTTTTTTACTTCCTGGCATATTTTCTAAATCTCTTCTATAAAGACATTTAACACTTAAAGCACCTTCTCTAACTGAGCTTCTAACACAATCCATAGCAGTGTCACCACCACCAATTACTAAAACCTTTTTGTCTTTTACATCAATAAAATCTTCAGTTTTATTTCCAAAGTTTCTTTTTTGAATTTGTGTTAAAAAATCAATTGCTTGGTGAACATCTTTTGCATCTTCACCTTCAATTTTTGCATAGTTACTCTTTGTTGCTCCAATTCCTAAGAAAATTGCATCAAACTCATTTTCTAACTCTTTAAAAGATTTATCTTTTCCTATTTCACAATTTAAATGAAGTTTTAATCCAGCTTCTTCTAACCATTTAAACCTTCTATCTACTGCACTTTTATCAAGTTTAAATCCTGGTATTCCATAAGTTAAAAGCCCACCTGCTTTGTCTGCTCTTTCAAACATTTCAACTGCAATTCCACTTCTTAGTAAAAATGTAGCAGCAGATATTCCAGCAGGTCCAGATCCTACAATTGCCACTTTTTTTGAAGAACTAACTCCTGGAAATTCTGGCTTCAAACCTTGCGCAAATGCTTTTTCATTTATATGTGCTTCAACTGCACCAATTGCTACTGCACCATGCTCTACATTTAAAGAGCATGAACCTTCACACAATACATCATGAGGACAAATTTTTCCTAAAATCTCTGGAAAAGGTGATGGTTCATTTGATAATAAAAATGCCAACTCTAAATTATCTTCTGCTCTTTGTTTTAGCCATGCTGGAATAAAATTATGTAAAGGGCATTTATAATGACAAAATGGACTTCCACACTGCATACATCTTTGTGCTTGCTCTTGACTTTTGTTTCTACCAAAAACTTCATAAACTTCGTTATAATCTTTAATTCTTTCTAAAACATTTCTTTTGTTTGGTGTCGCTCTATCTATTTTTATAAAATTTAACATCTTAGTCTCCCTGCTCTGGATTAAGTGGTAATAGTGTCATATTTTTTGGTTTTACCATCCAAAAGTTTCTAATTTCTGAACGGTAGTTTTCTAAAATATGTACAACTTTTTGGCTATCTGTTTCATTTACATAGTCCATCAACAATCTTTTTAAGAACAATCTTTCTCTTTCAGTATCATCTGTATCAATTCTAACTGCTTCTATTAACTCTTGATTCATTTTATCAACAAATACCTTATCTTCATCAAAAACAAATGCTAATCCACCAGTCATACCTGCACCAAAATTAACACCAGTTTTTCCTAAAATTGCTACAATTCCACCTGTCATATATTCACAAGCATTATCACCTGTTCCTTCTACAACTGCAGTAGCTCCTGAGTTTCTAACAGCAAATCTTTCGCCAACTGCAGCTCTAACAAATAGTTTTCCACCTGTTGCTCCATATAAACAAGTATTTCCTGCACCTCCAAACTCTTCACCTTGAAGTGATGGGTTTATTATAATTTTTCCACCATTCATACCTTTTCCAACATAGTCATTTCCTGCACCATTTAAGTACAAATTCATACCTTTACTTAAAAATGCACCAAATGATTGTCCTGCAATTCCTGTTAAATTAAAAGTAATAGAGTTATCAGGAAGCCCTTTATCTCCATAATATTTTGCAATAACCCCTGAAGTTAATGTTCCAAAACTTCTATTTAGGTTTCTAATATTTTCATTTACCTTAATTGGACTTTTTGGATTTTCTATGGTTCTGTGAACTTTTTTTAACAACTCTTTTTCAAATTTATTGTCATCAAATGGAGTGTTACTTGGTTTCTGACATGTATCAATTCCATCAACTCTTCTTAAAATATTTGAAAAATCAAATTTAGAAGCAAATTCATCATCAATAACTTTTAATAAATCACTTCTTCCAACTATCTCTTCAATAGTTTTATACCCAATAGAAGCTAGAATTTCTCTAATATCTTGTGCTAAAAATTCAAAATATGAGATTAATCTTTCTACTGAACCTTTAAATTGTTCTCTTAAAAACTCATCTTGTGTTGCAACACCTACTGAACACTTATTTGTATGACAAATTCTTAAAATTTTACACCCTAAAAGTGATAGTGCTGCTGTTCCAAAAGCATAAGATTCTGCTCCTAACATTGCAGCTTTTACAACATCAAGCCCTGTTTTTAAACCACCATCTGTTTGAACATGCACAAACTCTCTTAAATGATTTAATTTTAAAGCATTATGTGCTTCACTAAGCCCAAGTTCCCAAGGGTTTCCTGTGTGTTTGATAGATGTAAGTGGCGCAGCACCTGTTCCACCATCACTTCCAGAAATAATAATTCTATCTGCATAAGCTTTTGCAACACCAGCTGCAATTGTTCCAACACCAATACTAGAAACTAACTTTACAGTTATTTTTGCTTCTGGGTTAATTTGCTTTAAGTCAAAAATTAATTGTGATAAATCTTCAATAGAATAAATATCATGGTGTGGTGGTGGTGAAATAAGAGTAACACCTGGAACTGTATGTCTTAGTGTTGCAATAAGTGGAGTTACTTTATGACCAGGCAACTGTCCACCTTCTCCTGGTTTTGCACCTTGTGCAACTTTGATTTGGATTTCACTTGCACTTCTTAAATACTCAGGCGTTACTCCAAACCTTCCAGAAGCTATTTGTTTGATTTTAGAGTTTTTAATTGTTCCAAATCTAGCTGGGTCTTCTCCACCCTCACCTGAGTTACTCATACCACCAATTGTGTTCATAGCAACTGCCATAGCTTCATGAGCTTCTGGAGAGATTGAACCACATGACATGGCTGCAGTTGCAAACCTTTTAAAGATACTCTCTTTTGTTTCAACTTCATCTACACTAATAGCATTTTTATCAGAATCAAACTCAAAGAAGTCTCTAATAAACTTTTTATCTCTATTTTCAATTAAGTTTTTTAACTCTTTAAAATCTGTGATACTATCTTTGTCCTGTGCATGTTTATTGTGCATTGCTTGTGTTATTTGTGGACCATAATCATGATACTCTCCACCTTGAATATATTTATAAATTCCACCAAGATTTAAAGGAAATACATGTTTTTTATCAAAAAAAGCATTAAAATGAGATTTCTCAATTCTTTTTTCTATATCATTGTATGTTAGACCACTTAAATCACTATGAGCACCTTTAAAACACTCATTAACTATATCATCATGAAGTCCTAAGACATCAAATAAAGCTGAGTTTCTATATGAAGCAATTGTAGCAATTCCCATTTTAGACATAATTTTTAAAATTCCAGCATTTACTGCTTTTTGTGTATTTTTTAAAGCATCTTGCATTTGGAATTTTGTAATATCTCTTCTTTTATATAGTGCCACAGTTGTAGCATACATCATATATGGATATATTGCGCTTGCTCCAAAAGCTAGTAAAACTGCAGCCATATGTGGATCATACACTTCACCTGTTACGCAAATAATTGAAATATGATGTCTAATACCTGATTTTAAAAGTGCTTGATTTATGTATCCTGAAGCCATAGCCATTGGTATAAGCTTTGTTTTTTCAGTTACATCTCTATCGTCTAAAATAACAATTCTTACACCTTGATTTTTTATAGCATCAATAACACTATTTGAAAGATTTTCTAAAGACTCTTTTAAATTTGTTGTAAAAGTTGTACTAAATGTTTTATTTTTAAAAAATTCTTCATATCTTGGATTTTTGTCATCTCCAAATGATTTTAAAACCCAAAAATTTTCTTGCATTAAAATAGGACTTGAAGCTTTTAATCTTTTTGCAAATTCTGGCTTTTCTTCTAGAATATTTTGAACTTGTCCAAATCCTGTTTCTAAAGACATAACAAGCTTTTCTCTATATGGATCTATTGGAGGGTTTGTAACTTGTGCAAATTTTTGTCTAAAAAAGTCTGTAAAATTTCTATTTACATTTGAAAATACTGCAAGTGGAGTATCATCTCCCATAGAACCAACTGCTTCTTTTCCATCTTTTGCCATAGGCTCTATTACTTGGTCAATAGTTTCATAAGTTATATTAAATAGTTTTTGTTTAGTCTCTAAGTTTTCTATTTCATAATCACTTGTTTCCATAAATGATTCATCAATAAACTCTTGAAGATATTGCATGTTTTTATTTAACCATTGGGAATATTTTTGAGAAGATTTCAAATAGTTATTTATATCATCCTCTTTTAAAATTTGTCCATGTTTTAAATCAAGTGCAATCATCTGTCCTGATTGTAATCTTCCTCTTTCTAAAATATCATCTTCATCTAAATCAAGTGTTCCATACTCTGATGTGATATAAAGTTTGTCTTGTTTTGTAATAATATATTTTGATGGTCTTAATCCATTTCTATCTATTAAACAACCAATATGTCTTCCATCTGTTAGTGAAACAGCTGCTGGCCCATCCCATGCTTCCATTGCAGTTGCACTATATTCATAAAATGCTCTTAAATCAGAATCCATATGAGGTGCATTTTGCCAAGGAGCAGGAATTAGACCACGTGCAGCTTTAAAAAAGTCAACACCATTTGCAATCATAAACTCAAATAAGTTATCTAATGATGCTGAATCAGAAACATTTTCTTGTAAAATTGGTAACAATCTTTGTAACTCAGAAGGTGTAAAAACTTCAGATTTTAACTGCTCTGATTTTACTTTTACATTAAATCTATTTGCATCTACTGAGTTTATCTCACCATTATGAGCTATTGCTCTAAATGGTTGAGCTAATTTCCATTGAGGAAGTGTATTTGTTGAAAATCTTTGATGAAATAGTGCAAATGAAATTTTAAAATCCTCATCATTTAAATCTTTATAAAAGTTTTTGATATGCGTTGGCATAACAAGCCCTTTATAAGAGATTACTTTTGATGAAAAAGATGGAATATAAAAATCTTTACTATCTACTAATTTATGCTCACACTCTTTTCTAGTAAGATAAAGCATTGCATCAAATCTTTTTGAAGACATTAATGAATTTGGAATAACAAATACTTGTGTAATCATTGGCAATGATTCTAAGGCTTGAACACCTAATGCGTCTTTATTAACAGGTACTTCTCTTATTAATACTACTTTTAAATCATTTTTTTTACAAAATTTTTCAAATGTATCTATTTCATTTATATCTTTTGCAAAAATCATAGCAACTGCGTACTTCTTAGGTAAATCAATATCACTACTAGTAGCTATTTTTCTCATAAACAAATCTGGCATTGATACAAGTAAACCACTTCCATCCCCAGTCTTTCCATCAGCTGCAACAGCACCTCTGTGCATCATTCGCTCTAAAGAAGTAATAGCATCTTCCAAATTCGAATGAGAAGGCTTATTCTTAAGATGGGCAACCAGCCCAAAACCGCAGTTATCTTTAAATGATGTCAATAAATCCAAATTACAACCCATTTACCACTCCTAAAATATTTCGCTTATTATAACCTATTGTAAATAGTATATTTTTAAGATTCTGTATATATTTTATACAATTTTTATATATGCATCAATTATTGTAATAATAAAAAGATTAAATAAATATAAATGGTTACTATGTTTTATTGTAAAATATTATTATTTTTCAATTAAAAAAAATTTCTAAATTTCCTTTTTTATACACAACTGATACATATCTTTCCATTATAATTGATTACCCAAAAAATTTAGGAGAAAACACATGAAAAAATTTATTTTAGGTACAGCTGCTGCTGCAATGATTGCTACATCTGGGTTAGCTGCAGAATTTACTTTAAAATTTTCGCACGTTGTAAATGCAAACACACCAAAAGGTCAAGCTGCAGATTTCTTTGGAGAAAGACTTGAAGAGTTATCAAAAGGTAGAATTGATGTTCAAGTTTATCCATCAGCTCAACTTTACAATGACGATACAGTATTAAAAGCATTAAGATTAGATACTGTACAAATGGGAGCACCAAGTTTCTCTAAATTTGGAAAAATTATCCCTCAGTTAGCGCTATTTGACTTACCATTTATCTTTAGAGATACAGAGCACCTACACAAAGTTCAAGAAGGACCTGTTGGTGAAAAACTAAAAGAATTAGCTGAAAAGAAAGGTTTTATAGCACTTGATTATTGGGATGCTGGTTTTAAACACTTTACAAGCAATACAAGACCAATTATTAATCCTGAAGATGTTAAAGGACAAAAAATTAGAATTATGAGTTCTAAAGTTTTAGAAGAGCAAATTAAAGTTGTTGA
>CAYJFN010000001.1:0-14092 GCA_964369325.1 uncultured Arcobacteraceae bacterium | reverse complement strand
GCATCATTCCCTTGGGCAACTGAACTTAGTAACTTCTTATTTATATGGAGTGCATTTTTTGGAGCAGCATACTGTTTTAAAAAAGATGCTCACATTGCAATAGATATAGTTCTTGAGTTAGTTCCATCAAAAGTTGCAAAATTCATGCTTCTTATTTCACATGTTGTGACTTTAATATTTTTACTTGCAATAGCTTATTATGGGATTTTTTATCTTGAATTAGTAATTGAATTGGAAGAAATGTCAATTGATTTAAATATTCCTATGTGGATTCCATATTTAGTGGTTCCAGTTGCATTTACATTAGCTTCATATAGAGTTGCTGAAAAAATCGTTGAAATTTTCAGATCAAATCATGAAGATGTATTAAGAGAAAGTGAAGCAGAACTTATTATTGCAAGACTTGGAGTTGCAGGAGAAGAGAGTTTTAAACCATCTCCAGAATTAGAAATTAAAGATAAAAAAGAGGGAGAAAAAGTATGAGTATTGCAGTACTGTTTGGTATATTTTTCCTTTTAGCAGTATTAGGAACTCCAATCGCAATTAGTTTAGGTGCGAGTACATTTGTAACTTTATTATTATTTACAGATATCTCACCTATTGAAGTATCAGCAATGATATTTGATAAAATTAACCACTATACACTTATGGCAATTCCTATGTTCATTTTAGCAGGTAACTTGTTAAGTAAGGGAAGTGCAGCTAGTAGAATTATTGAGTTTGCAAAATCAATTGTTGGTCACTTACCTGGTGGTCTTCCAATTTCTGCGATTTTTGCTTCAATCATTTTTGCAGCAGTTTCAGGGAGTTCTCCTGCGACAGTTGTTGCGATTGGTTCTATAATGTTTGGTGCAATTATGAAAGCTGGTTATCCAAAATCTTATGCGGTTGGTACAATTGCAACAGCAGGAAGTTTAGGAATATTAATTCCACCATCTGTTGTTCTAATCGTTTATGGAGTTACAGCAGAAGTATCTATTGGTAAACTATTTATGGCAGGAGTTATTCCAGGTCTTATGCTTGGTGTTATGATGATGGTTGTAACATATATTGGTGCAGTTAGACTTGGGTTTAAAAGAACGGAGCCTCAACCATTTAAAGAAAGACTAAAGAAGATGAAAGATGCTTCTTGGGGACTTATGACAATTGTTTTAGTAATTGGTGGTATTTATGGAGGAATTTTTACTCCAACAGAAGCTGCTGCTGCTGCTGCAGTTTGGGCATTTTTTATCTCTGTGTTTGTATATAAAGATATTAAATTCAAAGAAGTTTTTGATATTTCATTAGAATCTGCAAAAACATCAGCTATGATTATGTTTATTATTGCAAACGCTATGATTTTTGCACACTTCTTAACAATTGAGAATATTCCTCAAATGATTACAGACTCTTTATTAGCAGCAAATGTTGATAAAATTATGTTCTTACTTTTAGTAAATATCATTTTAATTATTGCGGGTTCTTTTATGGAGCCAAGTGCAATTATTATGATTTTAGTTCCTTTATTACTTCCTGTAGCAATTGCTTTAGGAATTGACCCAATTCACTTTGGTATTGTAATTACAATCAATATGGAATTAGGAATGGTTTCACCTCCTGTTGGACTGAACTTATTCGTTACATCAGGACTTACAGGTATGAGTATGAAAGATGTTATTATTGCCGCGTTCCCATGGACGTTGACAATTCTAGCAGGATTATTACTTGTAACTTATATTCCAGATATTGCATTATGGTTACCAAACTTAATGTATGGAAGCTAATTTATACTAAAAATTTGATTCTTTTATTCAAAGGTAGAGTTTTAAACTCTACCTTTTTTCATATCTTATCTATTTTATAAAAATTATTTCAAATAATGCACCACAATTTATATTGCTAACTTTTAACTTGCCTTTTATATTTTTTTCAATAATTATTTTTGACATATATAATCCAATTCCAGTACCATGATCATCATCTTTTGTTGTAAAATATGGTTCAAATATTTTAGAAATAGGAGAACTCTTTATACCACCAGCATTATCTTCTATAAATAGTGTAATACTTTTTTCTTCTTCTGTTGCGTAAATATTTATTTTAGGATTTTCAATATTGCTTTGTATTAATGCATCTTTAGCATTTGATATAATATTTAAAATAACTTGTTCATATTCATTTAAATAAGTTTCCAAAACTATATTTTTATCTATGTTAATTTCAACAACAATATTATTGTTTTTCAAAACACTTCCAGTTATATTCATAACTCTTTGAACTGAATCATTTAAGTGAAATTTTTCTTTATTTTTTCTTGGCATGAAAAAATATCTAAAATCATCAATTGTGTTTGACATATATTCTATTAGCACATCTGCTTCTTTTACTTTTTTTTGCATAAAATCTTTTTCTAATTTATCCATTGAATACTTAAAATTTATTGACATAAGAATAGTAGAGAGTTCTGATAAAGGCTGCCTCCATTGATGAGCAATATTTGAAATCATCTCACCAAGAGCTATTAGTTTTGATTTTTGTACTAATATTTGCTCTTTTTCTCTATTTTTAGACAACTCTTCTTGCACTCTTTTTTCAAGTTCATTATTTAGTTGTATTAAATCATTTGATTTTTTTTGAAGTGATAATTTATAATTCTTAAAAAACTCCTCTATTTTATTACTTACTAATGCAGAAAAACTTATAGCTACTATTAAAAATCCTAAAAATACAAAAATTCCATTACTTACTCTTTTTTTAAGTCTTTCTTTTAAGAAGATTTCTCTTTTTTTAATCTCTTTATTTATATCATCCAAATATACTCCAACTGCAATTACCCAATTCCATTCAGGAAAATGTTTAAAATATGATATTTTCTGTTTTACTTCTAAATCTGATGGTTTTTTGTATGCATATTGTGTAAAAGATTCACCTTTGGTTCTTATATCTTTTAAGAACTCTTCTCTATACT
The DNA here is from genome assembly GCA_964369325.1 of uncultured Arcobacteraceae bacterium. Classification (GTDB taxonomy): domain Bacteria; phylum Campylobacterota; class Campylobacteria; order Campylobacterales; family Arcobacteraceae; genus Marinarcus. Next base: position 11,145 of record CAYJFN010000001.1, on the reverse strand, counting down.
TTTTGCCATTTGAATCTATTTCGTTAGTAGAAATTGATTTTCCCAACAAATCAAGGCGATTTGGATTTACAATCATTGTTGCAAAATTATCCCCTCCTTGAATATTGTTGATTTCATACACAAAGATATAATTGCTATTTATTTCTTGAAATGAAATATTATGCAACATCCTAATCATGTCTTGTTTTATTACATTCTCATTATTTTCATTTGCTGTTAAATAGTTATATCTTATAATATCCTCAATTATTTCAACCTCTTTTTTTATATTTTGCTTTTGTGCTTCATAATTTTGCTTTGCTATTTCCTCCATATCTTTATTAAAATCATCATAAGAGTTTTTTACATGTATGTAAGACACAAATATTGCCATCAAAGTCATACTAACTATAAACAAATAAATTATCAATTTTGATACATTTTTTTCTGTAATTATTTTCATCTTAAAGCTACTCATTAATTTTTATTTTGTATGATATCATAATTTGAATTATTGGAGTTATAAATTGTTAGACAAAGCTTTACTTGATAAACTTTCAAACTTTACTTTACTATATGTTGAAGATGAAGATGGAATAAGAGAAAACATTTATGAAATATTAAAAGATGTTTTCAAAAACATATATTTAGCAAAAAATGGCGAAGAAGCTTATAGAATTTATATTGAAAAAAAACCTGACTTAATTATTACAGACATCAAAATGCCAAAACTTAATGGTCTTGAACTTATAGAAAAGATACATCAAGTAAATGCAAAAGTAAGAGTTATTATACTTTCTGCTTACACAGATTTAGATTACATGTTAAAAGCAACAGAGCTTCATTTGGTAAAATATGTTATTAAACCAATTAATGAAGAAAAACTTACTGTTGCTTTAAAAGCTTTTGTAAATAGTTTTGACAATTCTAAATTTTGTGAGTTAGCTCCTCAATGGATTTTTGATGAAGGAAGAAGTACTGTTCAAGGTCCTGTTGAAAAATTTATTCTAACAAAAAAAGAGACAGCTTTTCTAAAGTTACTTCTTACAAAACATAGAATTATTTCATATGAAGAGATGGAGAGTATTATTTGGGGACATGAGCATCTTATGACACAAAATGCACTTAGACTATTTATAAAAAATTTTAGGAAAAAGTTACCACCTAACATTCTTAAAAATGTACAAGGTATTGGGTATCAACTACTTAGCTAAGTAATTTGAGATTTATTAGATAATTTTATCTAATAAATTCTCATAAACATTTAGATTTTTTGCAATTTTAGTTGCATTTTCTTTATTATTTAAAATTCTATAACAGTCATAACATGATACAACCATATTTTCAAAATGGTAAGTTCCACCATTTTCTAAAGATTTTAACAAATAAATTGTTACTTCATCTATAGATATTTTTTTACCACATCTTGTGCATTGTTTTTCATTTTTTAAATAGGCTATCTCTTTTCTTTTTGAAAAATCTTTTGGGAATTTGCCTTTAAATGGTAATGAAAACTCTTCGTATGTACTCCAAAGTTCATCTCTTGGAACAAAATATTTTGGTTCAACATCAATATTTTGTTTAACAAATTGAAAAACAACCTCTTCTACAATAGATAACTCTTTTGAAGAGCCTTGTATGTTGTTTTTTATATTATCTATTTTCTCATAATCTATAACAATATTTGGATATGTATTTTTCATATGAATTTTAATATCTCTTATTAATAAATCCAAAGGATCTTTTATTTTTTCTTGTTTTGGAAAATATTTTATTACTATAAATGCAATCGCACCTAGTAATACTAAAATAACTAGAATAATAGCAATTGTCATCATTTATATAATCTCCGGATCAATTGAATGTGAAGCAAGACTTTTTTTAACTTCTTCATGTTCTCCTGAAGCTAATTTTATAAGTTCACTAGAATGAATAACAGGTAAAACAATCTCTCTTCCTGATACTTTTTCTAACTCTTTTCTATGAGAATCCAATAAATAAAAAGTTTCAGCATTATCAACAACAATAAAATCTGCTCCATTATCAAAAGCATCAAGCATAACTTCAGCTGCTAAAGCATAAGTAAATAAAGGATTTATATGAAAAGTTTTCATAGCTAAGTCATTTGTCATAATAGGTAGTGCTAAAAAGTTTGCACTCAAGCTATTTATAATATTTTGAGTTTTTCTACATATAGATGCACCTTCATAATATGCAATATTAAAATTTTCAAAAGAGTATTTTATATTAGTTAATTTTGTAACCTCATCAAACTTAATCTCTTTTGCACTACTTGCTCTATAGTTTTGCTCTTCAATAGGTTTTGTAATGTTTAACTTTTTTTGAACATCTTCTATTTTCTTTTTTACATAATCAGGAAGCTCATAAACTCGATTATTTAAATCTGTATGAAACATAATTCCATTATCTTTATCTAACAAAAGTTTTTTTAGTTTATCTACATCTTTATCATTTTTAATTAAATCATGCACTAAAAGTATAAAAGCATCTCCTATATAATCTTTATTAAAATTCAATGTGTTTGAAGCATAATAATATAGTTTATATTTTTCATACAAAGTGCCTTCTTCGTGATTTAAATGATTCTCTTCTAATAAAGCTAATTTATCATAAAAATCATCTTCATTAATCAGTAAATCTTTATATGCTCTTCTAATGCTTAGTGGCTCAAGCTTTATAATGTCTCCAAAATCTTTTTTAATTTGTTCAAGACTTAAAGCAACTGTAGTATAAATTCCATTTACTACAATTCCACAATTTTCATCATCATCAAATCCAAAACTTGATTCTTCGTTAATAGTTTTTAAAACATCTAAAAGATTTTTCTCTTCTTGGATTTTAACATAATGTTTTGTGTAGTAAGGAAGATAATCTGATTGTGCATCAAATCTAAATAAAGATATCTCTAATTTCATAATTTAGTGTCACCTTTTGTGATTTATATAATGGATTATTTTATTATAAAGTAACTTAATGTTACTCGTTAAAACGAGCAACATTAGCGCCAATACCTATTAGCTTCTCCTCTAGATTTTCATAACCTCTATCTAGATGATAAATTCTATGAATATTTGTTTCACCAGTAGCAACCAGTGCAGCAAGCACAAGAGCTGAACTTGCTCTTAAATCAGTTGCCATAACATCTGCACCACTTAGAGCATTTGGCGTTCCTGTAATAGTTGCAGTATGCCCATTTAAACTTATATCTGCACCCATTCTAAGTAACTCATTTACGTGCATATATCTGTTTTCAAATAGGTTTTCATCTATTATACTAACACCATTTGCAACAGTTGCAAGCGCCATAAATTGTGCTTGTAAATCTGTTGGAAACCCTGGATATTCTGTTGTAACTATTTTAACTGGCTTAATCTCTTTTGCAGGTAATATTGTAATTGTTGATTCATCTTTTTCAATACCAAATCCCATCTCTTCTAATTTTGATAAAACAGCATCTAAATGAGAAGCTACAACATTTGTAATTGTTAATTTTGTATTACTAATTGCTCCTGCACAAAGATATGTTCCAGCTTCAATTCTATCAGGTATAATAGAAAAATCTTTAAAGTCAAGTAACTTTTGATTTGTTCCTACTATTTCAAGCTCATCTGTTCCTATACCTTTTATATCTAGTCCAGCATCTCTTAATACTTCACAAAGCTGAACAACTTCAGGTTCCTTTGCAGCATTAATTATTTTTGTAACACCATTTGCTAAGGCTGCAGCCATAACAATATTTTCTGTTCCTGTTACTGTAATTTTATCAAATACTATAGTTGCACCTTTTAATCCTTGTGGTGCAGTTGCAAGAATATATCCAGATTTAATTTCAATTATTGCTCCCATTTGCTCTAAGGCTTTTAAGTGTAAATCAACTGGTCTTTGACCAATTGCACATCCACCTGGAAGTGAAACCTCACAATGACCAAATCTAGCTAACACTGGACCTAATACTAAAATAGAAGCTCTCATAGTTTTAACAATATCATAAGTTGCTTTTGTTTCATTAATTGTTGAAGTATTTATAACAATACTATTATTTGTAGTTCTTTCATAACTACTTCCAAGCATTTCAAGCAACTTCAATAAAGTATTTATATCTACTACATTTGGTAAGTTGCCAATATTAACACTATTTTTTGCTAAAATTGTTGCTGCTAAAAGTGGTAAAGCTGCGTTTTTTGCACCAGATATTTCAACACTTCCACTTAAGGCTTGTTTGCCAATAATTTTTAAATATTTCATTTTTCTCCTAATCTAATTGATTCATATTTGTATTTTGATTTTGTTGATTGTTTTCAATATATATTGATCTGCTTGGAAAAGCAAAAGATGCACCATTATCTTCAACAATTTTCATAATTTTTAAATTGGTGTCCTCTTGTACTCTCATATGTTCACCCCATACTGTACTTTTTGTAAAAAAGTAGCAAAAAATTCCAAGCGAAGAGTCTTGAAAGTCTGTAAAGTAAATATGTATTGTCTCTTGATGTATATCTTGATGATTTTCAAGCATTTGTCTTATTTGTTTTACTATATTTTGCATTTGCAGTGAAGTTGTACTGTATGTAAGCCCAATATTCATTTTTATTCTTCTTTTGCCCATTCTTGTCCAGTTTAAAATAGCACTATTTGCTAAAGTAGCATTTGGCATAGTAACAACTGCTTGAGCAAAAGTTCTTATTTTTGTAGAACGAATCCCTATTTCTTCAACAAAACCTTCAACATCTGGTGTTTTTATCCAATCACCTACAACAAAAGGTTTGTCTGTAAAAATCACAAGTGAGCCAAAAAGATTTGAAGCTGTCTCCTTAGCAGCAAGTGCTAAAGCCATACCCACAAGTCCTAAAGAAGCTAAAAACCCACTAATATTATAACCCCATACATTCATAATAGATACAAACCCAATAGAAATCACTAAAAACTTTAATGCTTTTATCAATAACCTTGTAATATCATCACTTAACTCTTGACCAAATTTATGGGTTATTGTTGATAGAATAAGACTAAGTGGAGATAGGCAGTTATACAAAATCCAAAATATTACAAATGCTAATAGCGATTTATTAAGAGGCACTAAATACTCTTTTATCTCATCAGGTGTACCTAATATTATACTTACAGTTTTTATACCCAATAAAATAAATAAAAAACTCAATGGTTTTTGGATAGATTCAAAAGTTTCTCTTACATAAGAATTTGGATTTTTTATAGCCTTATGAAGTAAAAATCTAGTAACAATTTCAAAAGCTTTTTTTGCAAATAAAAAAAGAGTAAAAGCAACTATAGCTATAAGGATTTTATATTCTGGATTTTCTAAAAACTGCACTACCTCTCCTTATGCTACAAAATAATCGGATTTTAACAAAAATTTTATTAATATTTCATATGACAAACGAAACAAAACAAGGCATAAAATATATGCTAATAGCCTCACTACTATTTGCTTTTATGGGGGCTTTTGCAAAAGAGCTAAGCAACTCAATGAGCTCAGTTGAAGTAGTATTTTTTAGAAACTCTTTTGGTATTATTTTAATTTTATTATCTATTTACAAATCACCTCTTAAAAATGTTGGAGGAAAACCATTTTTACTTTTTTTTAGAGGATTAGCTGGTTTTATATCTTTGTTAATGTTTTTTTATATTATTGCAGAAATTTCATTGGCAGAAGCTATGACATTTTCTAAAACCTCACCTATATTTACTGCAATTTTTGCTTATATTTTTGCCAAAGAAAAACTATCTTTAAAAGGCTGGATTGGTATTTTTATAGGATTTATTGGAATTTTATTTATAACAAAGTTTGATGGAAGCAATTTAGCCAAATCAGATTGGCTTGGTATTTTATGTGGAGTTGGAGCAGGACTTGCTTATACTTCTATAAGAGGCTTAAGAGAGTATTATGATAACAGAACAATAGTTTTATCTTTTATGATAGTTGGAACTATTGGTCCAATAATTTTAATGACCATAGCCCAATTTTATACTGCAACAACCTTTGATTTTATGATTGCTCCATTTACTATGCCTAAAAGCTCTGATTGGTTATATATTTTTTTGTTAGGAATCTTCTCAACTTATGCGCAAATTTATATGACAAAAGCATATACTTCTGCAAAAGCTGGAATTGTTGGTACAATTAGTTATTCCAATATTGTTTTTTCAATAATATTGGGATTGTTTTTAGGAGATTCTTTCCCTGATACTTGGGTTGTATTAGGTATAATTTTGATTGTCTTTAGTGGATATTTAGTAAGTAAAGTGAAAGATTAATATGAGAAAAGTTATTGTTTTATTTGTTTTAATTACTACAAGTTTAATAGCAAATGATTTTAAAAATGGCTTAGAGGCACTGCAAAATAAAGAGTATCAAAAAGCTATAATACTGCTTGAGAAAGTTGCAAATACTGGTCATCATAGAGCTCAAACAGCACTAGGACATATATATAAAGATGGTAAAGGTGTAAAAACAGATTTTGATAAAGCTATTTTTTGGTATGAAAAAGCAGCAATTCAAGATGACATTGTTGCACAGTACTCATTAGCTACAATTTTGGAAAAAGAAAAAAAAGATTATAATAAAGCATTTGCTTGGTATGAAGAAGCAGCTAAACAAGGTGCTTTAAGAGCACAATATAGTTTAGGATTATTGTATGCAAAAGGCTTAGGTACAAAAAAAGATGAACTTAAAGCTTATAAACTTTTTAAAATAGCTTCAAGACATATAAAAGAGGCAAAAGAGCAGATGCAAATTTTATGCAATAAAAATAGCAAACTTTGCAAATAGTTTACTAAATAGGAGAAATATATGAATTTAGACAAGGTAATTTCAGGATTTTTTATAATACTTGCAATGACACTTAACTTTGGTTTTTTTTATGGTGAATTAGACTCACTTGTAACTCATAGTAAGTATGAATTACTTGCTGCAATTGTGGTTAATTTAATTGCAACCACACTTAAACTAGGAGATAAAACTCAAATGGGTTCAGTGCTACTTGCAACTTCACTAGTTGCAGACATACAACTTATAGCAGCAGCAATTATTTGGACAATAGCACATCATGTATATACAGTTGATCAAGAAATAGTTGCTGTTATTATTTCACTAAGTGGTGGTGCATTATTAGCAAATATAACTTCAGTTGCACTATATGTTGGTGAAACATTAAAATCAAAAAGATAAATAAAGCTTAGGAAATAAGGTGCAAAATAACTCTCTTTGGATAATTTTACAAAGGATGAGAATCCCTTTTATTGTAATAATCCTTACATATACTATTTCTATTATTGGACTTGTTAGTATTGATGGAGTAGATGCTAATGGAAATAGTTATAAAATGTCAATTTTTGATGCTTTTTATTTTATTTCATATACTGCTACAACAATAGGATTTGGAGAAACTCCATATTCATTTACCTACGCTCAAAGACTTTGGGTAACAGTTTGTATATATCTTACTGTTATTGGTTGGTTTTATGGAATTGGTTCACTTATAAGTTTATTGCAAAATAAAATTTTTTTAGATGAGATGTCCAGAGTAAAATTTAGAAGACAAGTTAATGCTATTAAAAAAAAGTATATTATTGTAATGGGATTTAACTATGTTACAAGTGAGATTATAAAAAGAGCTTTAGCAAATGATATTCAAGTAGTAGTTGTTGAAAAAAGTGAAGAAAAAGCAAATGCTTTAATGCTTGAAAGCTTTACTCCAACTGTTCCAATACTCGTACTTGATGCTTATAAAGCAAATGCTTTAGAAGAAGCAGGTATTTCAAGAGCAAACTGTAAAGCAGTAGTATCACTTTTTGAAGATGATGATTTAAATCTAAGAATCGCAGTTGTTTCAAGATTACTTAACAAAAATATAAAACTTATCATAAAAGCAACTACAATAAGTAGTATTAATAACTTAAAAGATATAAATGTAGATGTTATTGCAAATCCTTTTGGTGTAATAGCATATGAGCTTAATATGGCTATAAACTCACCCCACTTGCTAAAACTTAGAAAATGGGTTTATAAAATAGAAGCACTTGATAGTTATGTGGAAAAACTTCCTAAGAAAAAATATATTTTATGTGGTTATGGAAGGCTTGGAAAAAGCACTTATAAAAGATTAAAGCAAAGCAATATTGAAGTTATTTGTATTGAACTAGATGAAAATAAGATAAAAAATCTTTCAAATGAAGATAGAGCAAATTTTATTGTTGGCGATGCTGATGATTTAGATGTGTTACAAAATGCAGGTGCAAAAGATGCAGTTGCAATAATTGCTTTTACAAACAATGACACAGCAAATATCTCTATACTTGCAACTGCTAGAAAAGTAAATAAAGATATAATTACAATTGCAAGAGAAGAAGAGATTGAAGATTTATCTATTTTTACAAGTGCAAAGATTGATTATTTGTTTATGCCATCAAAGATACTTATCAATAGAATTTCAGGGGCTTTAATGCATCCTCTTTCAGATATTTTTGCAAGAACCATTAGGGATAAAGATGAAGCTTGGGCTAGTAAACTTGTAAAAGATTTAATGAGTAAAATTGATTGTAACCCTCAACTTTTTGAACTTAAAATTAATAAACAATATGCAAATGAAATTTATAAACATATCAATTATTCAAAGCAAGAGTTAGCTTTAAGTATATTTGAAATATCATTACGCAACAGAAGTTTCAAAAATAATGTTATTGTGTTGTTGCTTAAAAGAGGTGAAGAAGTTATTTTACTACCAAGTAAAGACACTATTATAAAAACAAATGACGAGATTTTGTTTGCTTGTGATGAAAATGCACAAAATGATATTGAATATATTGCACAAAATCCGTATGAATTTCACTATGCATTAACAGGAAAAGAAAAAAAGACACTATTTTTTAGAAAGGAAAAATAAACAATGATAATAATAACAGGACCATGTGTTTTAGAAGATAGAGACACAGTATTTAAAATTGCAGAACAACTAAAACCACTAAGTGAGGATAAAAGAGTTGAATTTTATTTTAAAGGCTCTTTTGATAAAGCAAATAGAACAAGCATAGACTCTTTTAGAGGACCAGGACTTGATGAAGGCTTGAAAATTTTTGAAGAGATAAAAAAAGAGTTTGGATATAAAGTTGTAACAGATATTCATGAATCACATCAAGCTAGTATTGCAGCCCAAGTTGTAGATGTTTTACAAATACCTGCATTTTTGTGCAGACAAACAGATTTATTAATTGCAGCAGCTAAAACAAATGCAAAGATAAGTATAAAAAAAGGGCAATTTTTAGCAGCTGATTCTATGAAACACCCTGTTCAAAAAGTACTTCAAACAAGAAATATTGATGAAGTAAACTATGAAGTAAGTAAACAAAATGGTGTTTGGCTTTGTGAAAGAGGAAACACTTTTGGCTATGGTTCATTAATAGTTGATATGAGAAACTTACTACTTCTAGGAGAGTATGCACCTGTAATTTTTGATGCAACTCATAGTGTACAAATACCTAGCACTGGAGGAACTACTGGAGGAAACTCTAAGTTTGTACCTAGTATGGCAAAAGCTGCAGCTGCTGTTGGAGTTGATGGTTTCTTCTTTGAAACACATATTGACCCATCAAAAGCAAAAAGTGATGGTCCTAATATGTTAAAAGTAGAAGAGTTATATAAAACTGTAAATGATATTTTTGCTATAAAAGATGCATTGAATAATTAATAATGATTTTAGTATAATCACGAAATATAAATAAAATTGGAGATAAAATGAATATTATAGAAGGAAAATTAAGACTTAAAGGTAATGAAAAAGTAGCAATTATTAATGGAAGATTTAACCATATAATCACTGATAGATTAGTAGAAGGTGCAAAAGATGCTTTTGTTAGACATGGTGGAAATGAAGAAAATTTAGATTTAATTTTAGTTCCAGGTGCTTTTGAAATTCCATTTGCACTTGAAAAAGTTTTAAGTAGTGGAAAATATGATGCAGTTTGTTGTGTTGGTGCAGTTATAAGAGGAGCAACACCACACTTTGATTATATTAGTGCAGAAGCAACAAAAGGTATTGCAACTGTTGGTTTAAAATATGCAAAACCTGTTTCAAATGGAGTTTTAACAACTGATTCAATAGAACAAGCAATTGAAAGAGCTGGAAGCAAAGTTGGAAACAAAGGTGCTGAGGCTATGATTACAATTATTGAAATGCTAGATTTATATAGCGAAATGGGGAAATAATTTGGCAACAAGAACACAAGCAAGAGAGTCTGTTATTGGGTTACTTTATGCATACGATTTAGGAAATGAAAAGATTTCACTATTTGTAGATGATATTTTAGAAGATAAAAAAATTAGAAATAAACAAAAAGATTTTGCTCTAAAATTGTTTAATGGTGTGATTGAAAATTTAGAAACTATTAATGCTGAAATAACTTCTCATCTTGATAAAAGAGGTTTAGAAGATATTGGCTCTGTTGAAAGATCTATTTTAAGACTTGCATCTTATGAAATTTTATTTGAAAACTTAGATAAAGCTATTGTTATAAATGAAGCAATTGAATTAGCAAAAAGATTAGCAGGTGATAACGCTCCTAAGTTTATAAATGGACTTTTAGATAAGGTTAAAAAATGAAACTTTGTGTAGCTTTGGATTTACCAAGTGCATATGAAAATCTAATTTTAGTAGAAAAAATTAAAGAGTGTGATGTTTGGTTAAAAGTTGGACTTAGAAGCTTTATTAGAGATGGATACCCATTTCTAGCTCAACTTAAAGAGATAAATCCAAACTTTAAAATATTTTTAGATTTAAAACTACATGACATTCCAAACACTATGGCAGATGCAGCACTTGAAATTGCAAAATTTGGTATTGATATGTTCAATGTTCATGCAAGCTCTGGTAAAGTTGCTATGAGTGAAGTAATGAAAAGATTGGAAACAGTTGAAAATAAACCAATAGTTTTGGCTGTAACTGCACTTACTAGTTTTGATGAAGATAATTTTCAAGCAGTTTATAACCAAGATATAGCTTCAAAAGCAACACAATTTGCAAAAGATGCATATGATTGCGGTATTCATGGTGTTGTTTGCTCTACTTTTGAAAGTAAAGACATTAAAAGGAACACTTCAAACTCTTTTGTAACTTTATGTCCAGGAATAAGACC